>NZ_JBHZAG010000047.1:0-75087 GCF_042754125.1 Amycolatopsis sp. NPDC059235 | reverse complement strand
ATAGACTGTTTTGTTTGCCCTTCCGGCGGGGGGGTGTTTGACACGGCGGAAACTTTGCTTTCACACCCACCCCCAGACCGCAGAGGAGGCTTCGTATCGGGGTTGGGGGAGGGGCTGGGTGCCTCGATGGTTTGGTGCTTCGGTGCGGGATTTTCTTGGCTGGTAAGGGAAATTCTGTGATTGGCCCTCTTGTTTAGTATTGACTGGCTCTGTTTTGCCCTACTAAACTCGTGGCAGACGGAAGGAGACCTGAGCTGTGGTGGAGAGTGATCCGGCCCTTCAGGTTGGGGCGGCGATCAAGCGGGTTCGGTCTTCGCGGGGCATGACGTTGCGCGAGTTGGCTGAGCGTTGCGGGCTTTCGCCTGGGTTTCTCTCGTTGGCTGAGCGTGGCGTCAATGCGATTTCGTTGACCTCGTTGTTCGCGATTGCTGGTGCTCTTGAGGTGGACGCGGTCGAGTTGCTCGGGGCGGCCGGGCAGCGGAGGCGGGCCGAGTATGCGGTCAGCCGGCGTGATGATGTGCGGGCTGCTCGGGTGGTGATGGGTGAGCGGGAGCATCGGGTGCTCACCGCTGAGCTGCCGGATCAGCGTCTTGAGGTGCTGGCCACCAAGATTCAGCCGACCAGTGATTCGTCGCCGGTTACTCAGCATGACGGCGAGGAATTCTGTTACGTGCTGAGCGGTGAGCTGACTTTCCTGCTGCCGGACGAGTCTGTCGTTCTCGCGGCGGGGGATTCGATTCACTTCAAATCCGCGACTCCGCACGCGGTGCACAACCAGGGCGACACGGTCGCCGAGGTGTTGTGGACTGTCGACCGCCCGTTGTTGCGGCGGCCGGGCGCTTCCTGCTGATCAGCTTCTTCTTTCGTCGTTCCCAGCGCCATTTTATCGAAAGGCGGCTATGAACGAGCAGACAATGACGTCCGCACGTGATCGACGGTTTTTCGGGCATCCTCGCGGGTTGGCGACATTATTCTTCGTGGAGATGTGGGAGCGGTTCTCCTATTACGGGATGTCCGCGATTCTCCTTTACTACTTGTACGATCGGACTTCCGCGGGCGGGCTCGGGCTCGACAAGGCGACCTCCTCGGCGCTCGTGTCGATTTACGGTGCGCTGGTGTTCATGTCGGGCGTCGGCGGCGGGTGGCTGGCCGACCGGGTGCTCGGCATGCGGCGTGCGGTGCAGGTCGGCGGGGCGCTGATCATGTGCGGGCATCTGGCGCTCGCGGTGCCGGGCGGGTTGCCCGCGCTGTTGGTGTCGATGGTGCTGATCGTCGCCGGCACCGGGTTGTTGAAGCCCAATGTGTCCAGTTTGGTCGGTGAGCTCTATTCGATGGAGGACAACCGGCGCGACGCGGGCTTTTCCGTATTCTACATGGGAATCAACCTCGGGGCGTTCCTCGCGCCGTACCTCGTGGGGACGTTGGGGCAGAAGGTCGGCTATCACCTCGGGTTCGGGCTCGCCGCGGTGGGGATGGCGGCCGGGTTGCTGGTGTTCGCTCGCGGGCGGCGGCAACTGGGCGACGCCGGGGAGGCGCCGACGAATCCGCTTCGGGACGGCGAGCGGCGGCGGGTCGCGGTTCGGGCCGGGATCGGGATTGTCGTGCTGGCAGTGCTCGTCGGGGCGCTCGGGATCGCGGGGGCGCTGACTGTTCGCACGTTGATCAACACGGTGACGGTGCTGGCGGTGGTGTTGCCGGCGGCGTACCTGGCGATGATGTTGCGCAGCCCTCGGACGGATGCGGTCGAGCGGTCTCGGTTGATCGCGTATATTCCGCTGTTCCTCGGCGCGGTGTGTTATTGGGTGGTGAATGAGCAGACCAGTTCGGTGCTGGCGCAATTCGCGGACAAGCGGACGGATTTGGAGATTCTCGGGTTCTCGGTGCCGTCCTCGTGGTTCCAGTCGCTCAACCCGATCGCGACGCTCGTGCTGGCTCCGACATTCGCCTGGCTGTGGATCAAGCTGGGGGACCGGCAGCCCGCGACGCCGCGGAAGTTCGCGCTCGGGTTGTTGCTGGGCGGCGCGTCTTTTGTGCTGATGGCTGGGCCGGGGTTGTTGCACGGGGTCGAGGCGCCGGCGAGTCCGTGGTGGCTGGTCGCGAGTTACTTTGTGGTGATCTGCGGGTCGATGTGCTTGTCGCCGGTAGGGCTTTCCGCGACGACGAAGCTTGCGCCGCGGGCGTTTCTTGCCCAGATGATGAGTTTGTGGTTCCTGGCGTCCGCGGCGGCGAGCGGGATCAATGCGCAACTGGTGCAGTTGTACAGCGCGGACACGGAGATCGGCTACTTCGCCGGCGTCGGCGCTTCGGTGATGGCGGCGGGTGTCGTGTTGCTGCTGCTCGCGCCGTGGGTGCAGCGGCGGATGAGCGGTGTGCGGTGAGCGGAAGACAGACAGCAGCGAAGGAGCGGGGCGAAATGCGTGTGGTCGTGGTCGGCGGCGGGATTGTCGGTGCGGCAGCCGGGTATGAGCTGGTTCGGGCCGGAGTGGACACGGTGCTGGTCGACGGTGCGGCCAGTGGCCGGGCGACGTCGGCGGGGGCGGGCATCATCTGTCCGTGGTCGTCCGCTGTGGACGATCCGGACTGGTACCGGATGGCGGCCGGCGGGGCGGAGCACTACGAGGGATTGCGGGCGGCGCTGGCCGAGGACGGGGAGACGGAGCTCGGCTACCGGCGGGTCGGTTCGCTGCGGCTGGTCTCCGAAGACGAAGCGGCGCAAGCGTTTCAGCGGGTAGCGGATCGGGCGAGGGAAGCGCCGCTGGCCGGGGACGTCGAGCTGATCGACGCTCGCCAGGCTCAGGAACTGTTCCCGCCGCTCGCGCACGACGGTCCGGCGATCCACATCCCAGGCGCGGCCCGGCTGGACGGGCGGCTGGTCCGCGACGCGCTGCGGCGGGCCGCGGTGCGGCGCGGGGCGCGGATCGCGGAAGGCACGGCGTCGATCGTCGCGGACGGAGCGGTTCGCGGGGTGCTGGTCGGCGAGGAGTTCATCGGCGCGGACGCGGTGATCGCGGCGGCGGGGGCGTGGTCGCCCGCGTTGCTGGGCCCGCTCGGGGTCGAGGTCCGGGTCGAGCCGCAGCGCGGGCAGATCGTCCATCTTCGGTTGCCGGGGACGGAAACCTCGCGGTGGCCGGTCGTGCTGCCCCAGTCGCGCCACTACCTGCTCGCCTTCGACGATTCGCGGATCGTGGTCGGCGCGACGCGGGAGGACGGGGCCGGCTTCGACAACCGGGTCACGGCGGCCGGGTTGGCGGAGGTGCTGGGCGAGGCGCTCGCGGTGGCGCCGGGGCTGGCGGACGCGACGTATGTGGAGACCCGGGTCGGCTTCCGGCCCGCGGGACCGGATATCCGGCCGCTGCTCGGTGCGGTGCCGCAGGTGAAGGGGCTGGTGGTGGCCAACGGGCTTGGCGCGTCGGGGCTGACGATGGGGCCGTACGCGGGTTCGATCGCGGCTCGGGTGGCGCGGGAAGCCGACCCGGGGATCGAGCTGAAGGCTTACGACCCGTTGCGGTGACAGGGATGCGCGCCGACCGGGACAATCCCGGTCGGCGCGTCGTCAGGCTGCGAGCGTCTGGTACAGCGCGTCGAGGCCGTCGCGGTAGATGCCGGTGAACAGGTCGGCCGCTTCCTCGTCGGTGATGCCGTCGGGGGTGAAGCTGCCGGACCACTGCACCTCGGCCGCGTTGTCCTGGCCGGGGACGGCGTGGACGCGCAGCGTCGAGAGGTAGCCGGTGACCGGGAACGGCGCTTCGAGGATGGCGTAGGTGTAATGGCGTTCGGTGTCGCTGAATCCCACCAGACGCTCGACGATGGTTTCGCCCTCCGGGTTGGTGAGCCGCCGGGTGCGGCCGCCGTCGAGCGCGGTGCTCTCCGGGATGTAGGGGAGCCACTCGGGCAGGGAGGCGAATCCGCCGATGAGGTCCCAGACCTGCTGGGGCGAGGCGGGCACGGTGCGGCTGACTGAGGTGGATGCCATGGTGGTGCTCCGGTTTCAGGCGTGGTCGGGAAGCGGTGCGGCGGGGTGGACGAGACCGGCGGCGCGCAGGTCGTGCCAGAACTCGGCCGGGACGTTTTCGGCCAGCGCGGCGGTGTCCTCGGCGATGCGGCTGGGCCGGGTGGCCCCGGGAATCGCGGAGGCGGCGACCGGATGTGCGAGCGAGAACTGCAGCGCGGCGGCCTTGATGCTGATGCCGTGCCGCGCGACGAGTGCCTTGAGCCGCTCGACGCGCTCGAGGATTTCCGGCGGGGCCTGCTGGTACTCGAAGTGAGTGCCGCCGGCGAGGACGCCGGAGCTGTACGGTCCGCCGATCACCATGCTGACGTTGTGCTCCCGCGCCATCGGCAGCAGCCGCTGGAGGGCGTGCTCGTGGTCGAGGAGCGTGTAACGCCCGGCGAGCAGGAAACCGTCCGGCCGGGGCTCGTCGAGGTCGAGGGTCAGCTCGATCGGCTCGGTCTTGTTGACGCCGAGCCCCCACGCCTTGATGACGCCCTCGTCGCGCAGCCGCGACAGCACGCGGAACGCTCCGGTGCGGGCCTCCTCGACCTTCCGCAGCCAGAGGTCGCCGTGGAAGTCCTTGGCGATGTCGTGCACCCAGACGATGTCGAGCCGGTCGGTGCCGAGCCGTTTCAGACTGTCCTCAATGGAGCGTTCGGTCGCGTCGGCGGTCCACTCGTGGAGGAGCTTGTTGGGGTTGCCGTGCTCGAACAGGCCGCCCTTCTCGCCCAGCTCGTCCGCGGCATCCTGGTGCTCGTGCTCGTCGAGAACGACGCGCCCCACCTTGGTCGACAGGACATAGGAATCGCGCGGCTTGCCCGCCAGCACCTGGCCGAGCCGCGACTCCGCCAGCCCGGCCCCGTAGAACGGCGCGGTGTCGAAGTAGCGGATGCCCTGTTCCCAGGCGGCCTCGACGGTCGCGAGGGCTTCGTCCTCGGGAATGGCGCGGAACATGTTCCCGAGAGGAGCGGTCCCGAACCCGAGCCGGCCGGGGAGAATGTGGGTGAGCGACATGGGTTTTCTTCTCTCTCGCGTACTGCTTGACGTGTTCGCGGCTGGGTTGTCTCAGCCGGTTACATGCGTTGACAATAGTTGCACGCGCTGGGTATGGCAAAGAGAAGTGTGCCGGGTCACCGGTGCGGGTGGAACGGAGTGGTCCCTCGCCTGGTCAGCGGAAGTCTTCGGCGGCGGCGCGCAGGGCTGGGTGATCGATGCGTTCGAGGATGCCGGTCACGGGGAGTCTGGTGGCGCTTGCGGCGAGCGGTCGGCTGCTCCTGAGCGAGGCTGTCGCGGTCGCGCAATCCGGTGTTGGGATGCGCGGAATCCCCGCCTCGTCTCCGTGCGGCGCGGTCCGGTCAGTGAGTCCACATAGGACTTTCGCGGGGTTGTTCAGCGCGCGGCGGACAACACCAGCTCGCGGTAGTTGCGCAACGCCTGCCGCCACGACTCCAGTTCCAGCTTCTCGTTCGCCGCGTGCATCTGCCGGGGATCTCCCGGACCCCAGATCACGATCGGCGCACTGCCCACCGACCCGGCCAAGGCCGAGGCGTCCGTGAAATACGTGGCGGCAGGGGCGGCGGCTTGATCGGCGAGCTCGTCCGGCACCCGTGCGGTCCGAACCGCGGGCAGGTCGAGATCCACCTCGGCACTGATCGCCGGATCGAGCGCGGAGGCCCAAGCGATCACCGGCGCGCCACCGTCCACAGTGCGCACGTCCAGCGTCAGAACAGCCGACGCGGGAACGATATTCGTCGCGGTCCCGCCCTCGAACGTGCCGACGTTGACGGTTTCCTCGCCCAGATAGTCCTCTGTGGACAACGGGAGGGAATCGAGCGCGCCAAGGGTCCGGCCGGCGAGAAGCTGGATCGCGTTGCGTCCGAGCTGGGGCGTGGACCCGTGTGCGGCTTTGCCCGTCGCGGCGAGACGCAGCCACGTGGCTCCTCGATGCCCGAGCGAGACGCGGTTCTGCGTCGCCTCCGGGACCACGACGATCCGCGGCGTCAGATCCAGCGAAGCCGAAGCCTCCGCCGCACCCCGGCAGCCGATCTCTTCGTCGCTGGTGATGAGGACTTGCGCGTCGGCACCGGCTTCCGCGGCGTTGCGCAACGCGGCCAAGGCGGCGACCAGCCCGCCTTTCATGTCGACGCTGCCACGGCCGTGCAGGAACTCCTCATCGACGTCCGCGGAGAACGGGGCGCGCTCCCACAGGTCGGGGGAGCCGACCGGGACGGTGTCGATGTGGCACACGAACAGCGCCCCGTCGCCCGAACCGGTGCCGAGCAGCACCCACGGCCGACCTGTGGCGGAGCGCTGCAGCACGCGTACGCCCGTGGTCGCGGTGGCGTAGGAGACGGCCAGCTCCTGCGCGGTTGCCTGCGCGGCGCTGTCCCCGGAGGTGGTGTCCTGGCGCAGCAGGTCGCGCAACAGTGCGAGGGCTTCGTCGGTCATGCGGAGTACTCCCGGGTCGATTCGCGGACGACGAGCTGCATGGAGAGCACGTGGTCCGCGGGGCTGGTGCCGGCCGCGAGGCGGGTGATCTCGTCGACCGCCTTGCGCGCCATCTGCTCGGTCGGCTGCGCGACCGTGGTCAGCCGCGGCGACGTCCATTCGCCGAGGGTGATTCCGTCGCAGCCGATCACCGACAGGTCTCCCGGCACCGAGACCCCCGCGCGGCGGGCGGCTTCGAGCAGGCCGACCGCGGCGATGTCGCTGGCGGTGAACACGGCGGTCGGCGAGGCGCCGGCCCGGGCCATGTGCGCGAAGAAGTTCATGCCGAAAGCCGAGCTGAAGGTGCCACGCACGATCATCGATTCGTCGGCCTCGATCCCGTGCGCCTTCAGGGCCGCCCGGTATCCGGCCTCGCGCTGGTCGGCCGTCCGCAGTCCGGCCGGGCCGCCGACGTGGGCGATGAGCCGGTGGCCCTGGGAGATCAGGTGGGTGGTCGCCTGGTACGCGCCGCCGAAGCTGTTCGCGGTGACGTGCGCGATCCGCGGCCCGGCGGCCTCGACGTACTCGTCGAGGAAGACCACCGGGAAGTCGCCGGCCAGCCGGTTCGCGAAGGCCTCGTTGGTGGTGTTCATCCCCAGATAGATCAGCCCGCCCACGTCCGGCACCCGCATCAGGCGTTCGACGCTCGCGCGCTCCCGCGACGGCGACGACCCGGTGAGGGCGGTGAACACGTCGATGCCGTCCGCCGCCGCGGCGTCGGCCACCGCGTCCGCCAGCGTGGAGAAATACGGGTTGTCCAGCGACGGGACGACCAGGCCGAGGCTGAGCCCGGTCACCTGTTTCTGCACGGGCGGATGCCCTTCGGCGGACAGCGCGGCGTCGATGCGCCGGGCTGTCTCGGAGGCGACATGGAGCTCCCCCCGGACATACCTCGACACCGTCGACACGGCCACTCCGGCCTCTCGGGCCACCTTCGCCAGCGACATCCGGCTCCTCCCCGTTCGAGCGTTGACGGCGACTGCGACCGCATCCTATATTGGCGTTGTTGCGCTATGTTGCGCAACACGCGCTAAGCACTTTCGCCCCGAAGGAGTCGTCGATGGTCAAGGTCCTGCTAGCCGGGGAGTCGTGGGTCAGTGCGACGATCGACCACAAGGGATACGACCCGTTCGCGCACACGCAGGTGGAGATCGGGTGCGAGCGGCTGCTGGCGGCGCTGGCGGCGGAAGGGGTCGAGGTGACTCACCTGCGCTCGCACGACGTGGCCGAGAAGTTCCCGCAGACGCTGGCGGAACTCGAGGCCTACGACGTCGTCCTGCTCTCCGACGTCGGCTCCAACACCCTGCTGCTGCACCCGGACACGTTCACCCGCGGCCGTCCGGCTCCCAACCGGCTCAAGCTCTTGCGGGAGTGGGTCCAGGGCGGCGGCGGCCTGATGATGGCCGGCGGCTACCTGAGCTTCCAGGGCTTCGAGGGCAAGGCCAACTACCACCGGACGCCGATCGAGGAGATCCTCCCGGTCGACATCGACCCGTTCGACGACCGCGTCGAGACTCCGGAGGGCGTCCGCGCGCAGGTCGTGCGGTCGGGCCACCCCGTGGTCGCCGGTCTCGACCAGGAGTGGCCGATCCTGCTGGGCTACCAGCACACCACGCTGAAGCCGGACGCCGAACTGCTCGCCACCGTCGAGGGCGACGTCATGCTGGCCGCCCGCCAGGTCGGGCAGGGCCGCACCCTCGCCTTCACTTCGGACATCTCCCCGCACTGGGCTCCGGAGGAGTTCATGAGCTGGAACGGCTACGGCAAGCTCTTCGCGCAGGCGCTGACCTGGCTTGCCGGACGCGAAATCTGAGCCGCGCGCACTCAGGATCAAGGAGGATTCGATGAGTACGTCACCCACCCGCCGCGCGACCTCGGCCGTCGTACTGACGATCGCGACCGTCTTCGCCGGAATGCTCGGCCCGTTGCAGTCGCTGGTCAACGGACATCTCGGCACCGCGCTCGGCGACGGGCACGCCGCCGCGCTGGTGTCCTTCGGCACCGGTCTCGTGCTGATGCTGATCATCGTGCTGGCGCGCGCCCGGACGCGTGCCGCGTTCTTCCGGCTGCCGGGTCAACTCGTGCGCGGCGAGATCCCGCGGTGGAACTTCTTCGCAGGCCTGTGCGGTGCGGTGATCGTGCTCTCCGAAGGCGTCACGGTCGGCTTCCTCGGGGTGGCGATCTTCCAGACCTCGCTGATCTCCGGCATGGTCATCTCCGGCGTGGTGTGCGACCGGCTCGGCATCGGCGTCCCGTTCAAGCAGGCGATGAGCGCGCCGCGCGTCGCCGGGGCGATCCTGGCCATCTGCGCCACGGTGCTGGTCGTTTCCCCGAACTGGTCGGCCCCGCACATGATCGCGCTGGCGATCATGCCGTTCGTCGGCGGTCTGCTCGCCGGCTGGCAGCCCGCGGGCAACTCGGAGATCGGCCTGCTGTCCGGCTCGATGTTCATCTCCATCACCTGGAACTTCCTCATCGGCTTCGTGGCGCTCGGCCTCGTGTACGTGGTGCGGATGGCGACCGCGGGCGCGCACTTCGCCTTGCCGGGCACGTGGTGGATGTACTTCGGCGGGCCGCTCGGCCTCCTGTCGATCGCGCTGATGGCCTTGCTGGTGCGCGGTTTGGGACTTCTGCTGCTGGGTCTGGCATCCACCGCAGGCCAGCTCATCGGGTCGCTGCTGCTCGAAATCGTGGCTCCCGCAGCGGGTTCCAGCCTGCATCTGGTCACCGTCCTCGGTGCCGGAGTGGCGCTGGCGGCCGCGGCGATCGCGATGATCCCGTCCCGGCACACCGCCGAACCGGCAGTTCTTGCCCAGCCAGCCGAGGTGCATCGTGGCTGAGGTGCGCGGCGTCCTCGGTGCGGTCGACGCCGCGGACCTCGGGCTGGTGCTGCCGCACGAGCACCTCTTCAACGACCTGTCGTCCGCGGTCGCCGAGCCCTCCTACGCCTCCACGCGGCGGCTGGTCGAGGCGGAAGTGGGGCCAGGCTGGCAGTTCCTGCTTCGCCAGGATCCCTACTGCTGCGCCGACAACGTGGCGGCGAAGGATCACGCGAGCGTCGTACGCGAGGTGGCCGCGTTCGCCGCGGCCGGCGGCGGCACGGTTGTCGACGCCACCGGCAGCGCCGCGATCGGCCGGGATCCGCGAGCGCTGGCGGCGGTGGCGGAGGCAACCGGGGTCAACGTCGTCATGGGCACCGGTGCGTACCTGGAGAAGTTCGAGGGCGAGCGCATCACCGCGGTCACCGTCGAAGCGCAGACCGCGCGCATTCTCTCGGAGCTGGACGAGGGCGTCGGCGAAACGGGAATCCGGGCCGGGGTCATCGGCGAGGTCGGCGTCTCTCCGCTGTTCACCGACGGGGAGCGGGCTTCCTTGCGTGCCGCGGCCCTCGCGCAGGCGGAGCGGCCGGGCGTCGGGCTCAACATCCACATGCCGGGCTGGCAGCGTCGCGGGCCCGAGGTGCTCGACCTGGTGCTGGAGGAATGCGGTGCGGTGCCGGGGAAAGTGGCGCTGGCGCACAGCGATCCGTCCGGCGACGATCCGGGCTACCAGCGCGAGCTTCTCGAACGCGGCGTGCTGCTGGAGTTCGACATGATCGGCCTCGACATTTCGTTCCCCGGCGAAGGCGTCGCCCCGACGGTCGCCCAGACCGCTCGCGCGGTGGCGCGGTGGGTGCACGAGGGCTTCGGGGAGCAGATCATGGTGTCGCACGACCTGTTCCTGAAGCAGATGTGGACGCACAACGGCGGGAACGGGCTCGTGTTCGTGCCGACGATCTTCGCCGATCTGCTCGAAGCCGAGGGCGTGGCGGCCGACGCCGTGGCCCGGCTGATGCGGGACGTCCCGGCTCGATGGCTGGCCGCATGAGCCCAGCGGTAGCGGTCGTCGCGTCGCTCAACGTCGACCACATCGTCCAGGCCCCGCACATCCCGGAGCCGGGGGAGACCCTGATGGGGTTCTCGACGAGCCGGGAGCTGGGCGGAAAAGGCGGCAACCAAGCGGTCGCCGCCGCCCGGCTCGGCGCGGAAGTCGCGGTGATCGGGTGTGTCGGCCAGGACGAGGACGGCGACGAATACCGGGAAGCCCTGCTCGCGGAGGGCGTGGACGTCGCGCACCTGCGCAGGTCCGCGCTGCCGACCGGGCGGGCGGCGATCACCGTCGACGCGGAGGGGGTCAACTCGATCGTCGTCGTGGCCGGGGCGAACGCCGACATTCCGGCTGCGGCGGCCGAAGCGGCGATCGGCGAATTGCCGGGGCTTCGGGTTGTCGTGGGCCAGTTGGAGGCGGCGGTCGACGCGACGGAACGCGCGTTCGCGGCTGCTCGTCGGCGTGGCGTGCTGACGGTGCTCAACACCGCGCCCGTTGACGACCTAGCCGGGAAGCTGCTGCCGCTCAGCGATGTGGTGGTGGCGAACGAAATCGAGTTCCAGCAGCTCACCGGCCAGGACCCGGTCGACGGGCTGCGGCGCGGCAGTGCCGAACTGTTCGCCGCGGGATGCCGGTGGGTGATCGTGACGCTCGGGGCCGAGGGATGCGCGGTCCTCGACGCGTCGTCGTCCGCGCATATCCCCGCGGTTGCCGTACGGGCCGTGGACACCACTGCCGCCGGAGATTCGTTCGTCGGCGCGCTGGCCGCGCGGCTCGCGGAAATCCCCGGCGAGCCGACGACCGCGGACGTGGTGGCAGCGTGCGGTTTTGCGGCCAAAGTCGCCGCCGTCGTCGTGACGCGGCACGGAGCGCATCCTTCCCTGCCGACCTTGGCCGAGGTCCTCGACGCGTGACCCGGCGGCGGCATCCTCGCCGGATGCCGCCGCCGTCAGTCAGCAGTCGTTCGAGATGTACCACACGGGATGCCAGTTCCCGTGCGGCTGGGCGTAGTACGCCTTCGGCGAGGTGGACAGGTAGGTGTATCCCTTGCCCCAGAACGAGGTCGTGTAGTGGTGCGTCTGGTTGTTCATCCAGGACCCGCCGCTGTTGAAGCCGTTCGGGATTTCGTAGAAATCGCCGCAGGCCGCGTGCGTGAATCCCTTTCCTTCGTAGTTCGCTTCCTTCCAGCCGCAGAACGCGCCGTAGGAACAGAGTTCGTACGGAGTGCGCGGGTCGTTGCCGTTCGACCCGTCGCCGAACGCGTGCGCGTACTTATCGCCGGGCAAAGGGTAAGTGATGACTGAATTGTCGCCCGTAACGATTTGATTAGGCGCGACCTGTCTGCCGTGCAGCGTCGCCAGGTCCCGGTCGATCTCGCCTTGCAACGCGGCGGTCTGCTGGGCAGTGAACCCCGCGGACCGCAGTTGCGCGGCAAAGCCCGCCGGCGTGCTGGCGGGAGACGCGTCCGCCTGCGTCGCCGCGGCGGCAAGCGAAACCAATGCCGCCCCCAGCATCGCGCCGATTTTTACTCGCATGGAAACCCCTCTTCCGCTGGATTTGTCCAGGAGGCCGCGAACGGCGTATTCCGATAGGCCGAATGCGATGCCGCCGCCCGGTGATTTCCCGGCCCCCTGCCGGAAAACCAATATTTGCGCACCCGGACGCGGGGACGCGATGGTTTAAGCTAGAACTCAAAACAAGGGGGTTTCCGTGCTTCGGCTGCGCTGCACGCCCGAGGATCTTCTCCACGTGTCGATCGCCGAACATCCGGCGCCGCTCGGCGAGCTGACCCTCGCGATGCAGATGCTGCAGCGCCGCGACCCGGATCCCGCGTTCGTCCCGTGGCGCGAGCAGATCGCGCGCCAGCTGCCGGCCGAGAGCAGGCGGCTGCTGCAACTGGTCTCGCCCTCCGGCGCGGGCCCGATGTTCCTCGACCCGCCCAGCCGCACCGTGGAAGAGGGGCTGGACCGCGTGCTGTCCACCCCGCGCGCCGAGGTGCGCGCCGAACTGAAGCGGGTATGCGCGATCGACCGGCCGCTGACCTCCTGGACGAAGCGCCTCGCCGAGCAGGACCGCGAGGCGTGGAAGATGCTGGACCAGGCCCTCCGCGCCGGCTACCGGAGGGTCCTCGCCGAACGCTGGCACAGTCTGCGGGCAGGCTTCGACGCCGAAACTGCGTGGCGAGCGAAAATCCTTGCGCGCCAAGGCATCAGTGCGCTGTTCGCCAGCCTCCGCCCGACGCTCCGCTGGAACGGTCTGACCCTGGAAGCGGATTTCCCCCGCCACCTCGACCTGACCCTGCACGGCCACGGCCTAGTCCTGCGGCCCACCCTGCTGTGGTCGGGATACCCGCTGGTGGCGTACTACGCCGACCGGCCAACCACGCTGATCTATCCCGCGCTCACCCCGCTGCCCCTGCTCGCCCCGGCCCGGGCGCCTGACCCGCTGTGCGCCCTGCTCGGCACCACCCGCGCGGGGGCGCTGCGGTCCTTGATCACCGGGCGCACGACTACCGGTCTGGCGCGCGAGCTGTCCGTGTCGGTCGCGGCGGCGTCTTTGCACGCCAAGACTTTGCGGGAGGCGGGCCTGATTGTGTCGCGCCGGGAGGGCAAGGCGGTGTGCCACGAGTGCACTCCGCTCGGGCTCGATCTGCTTGCCGCCGAGCCGCCGCGTACTGGCGGTTGACGTTCCCGGTCGCGCGGATCAGCTGCCCGGGGGACGTCCACGCCGCGAATTCGTCCACTAGCCGCGCCAGGTCGGTCCGCGAGCTGATTTCCCTGTGCTCGTCGCTGTTCGTGTCGTCAAGGATGTTCGCCCGCATCAGCTGCGCTTCGCCGCTCTCCCAGACGATCAATTGACTGAGGAGATGCCGGTGATCGATGGAGATCGACACGGCCCGCCTAGGAGAGCGCAGATCCACAGCGACGGTCATCCCGCGATTTTCGAGCACCTCGCGGCGAGCGGAGATCCACGCGACAGTCTCCTCCACGATCGAAAACGAATCCGTCATGCCGGTCCAGTCCGATCGTCGAGGGGCCTGCCCAACCTTAGCCTCGCGCAGCCGGAAAAGGCCGCCCCGCGTACGGGACGGCCTCTCCTCGTGGTTCAGCTTCAGCTGACGGTCAGCGACGTGTCGTCGAGGCAGAACGACGTCTGCAGGCTCGAGTCCTCGGTGCCGGTGAAGGTCAGCGTCACCGTCTGGCCGGCGTAGGCCGACATGTCAACGGTGTGCAGCTGGTATCCGGTCGCCTGGTTCAGGTTCGAGTACGAGGCCAGCGTGGTCGAACCGGCCTTGACGGTCAGCTTGTCGTAGGCCGTCGAGGTGGTCGTCTCGGCGGTGTCGACGTGCAGGTAGTAGCTGAGCGTGGCGTGGCAGCCGGACGGGATGCTCACCGACTGCGAGACCGTGTCGGTGTGCGCGCTGCCGTAGCCGTCGAGGTAGGCGAGGTACGTGCCGCTGTGCGGGGGTTCGCCGTTCGACGACGTGCTGATCACGCCGCTGGACGCGGTCCACGGGCTGGTGCCGCTCTCGAAGCCGGGGTTGCCCAGCTTCTGCCCGGAGCAGGTGCCGCCGCCGGTCGGGGCGATCGTCCAGCTGAACGTGGTGGAGCCGGTCGCGCCGGAGGAGTCCTTGGCGGTCGCGGTCACCGAGTACGTGCCCGCGGTGGTCGGCGTGCCGGAGATCAGGCCGCCCGAGCTGATCGACAGCCCGGTGGGCAGGCCGCTGGCGGTCCAGGTGTAGCCGCCGCTGCCGCCGGACGCGGACAGCTGCAGGCTCGCCGCGGTGCCGACGACGCCGTTCTGGCTGCCCGGGTTGGCCGCGGTGACGCCGCCGCTCGGGGCGCCCGCGCTGAACGCCGCGGTGCCGTTGGGGGTGCCGAGACCGGTCGGGCCGTCCCAGCCGGGGCCGGCGTTGCACTGCACGGAGGCGGAGCAGCTGCCGTTGCTGCCGGAGGTCACGTCGTTGAGGTTGCCGGTGTGCGAGTACGGGTAGGCGGCGGGGGTGTCGGACGCGCCGGGCGTGCCGGCGAGGGCGTACACGGACGCGATGATCGGGGCGGACGCGCTGGTGCCGCCGTAGACGGCCCAGCCGCTGCCGCCGTAGGTCTGGTACACCGCGACGCCGGTCTGCGGGTCGGCCACGGCCGAGACGTCAGCGGCGGCGCGCTTGCCGCAGCTGGTCGTGACGTTCTGGAACGACGGCTTGGCCACGTAGCCCGAGCAACCGCTTCCCGCGCCGCTCCAAGCGGTTTCGCCCCAGCCGCGTGCGCTGCTGTTGCGGCTCAGCGAGGTGCCGCCGACCGCGGTCACGTACTGCGACGAGGCCGGGTAGCTGATGCCGTAGCCGCTGTCGCCGGTGCTCGCGGTGATCGCGACGCCCGGGTGGTGGAAGTAGCTGGAGTCGGAGGAGGGTTCGGTGCCGTCTTCGCCGCCGCCGTAGCTGTTGGACACGTACTTCGCGCCCATCGACACGGCGGTGTTCACCGCGGTGCCGAGATCGGCCATGCTCGGCTGATTCGCTTCGACGAGCAGAATGTGGCAATTCGGGCAGATCGCCGAAACCATGTCGACGTCGAGCGAGATTTCGCCCGCCCAGCCGGAATCCGCGGCCGGAAGAGGACTGGTTTGCCCGTTTTCGTTCACCTTTTTGAAGCAGCCGTTCGCGGTGGTGCACGCCGGGAGCCCGTAGGTGGAGCGATAGCTCGCGAGGTCCGATTCAGCATTCGGGTCGTCGTTGGAGTCGACGATCGCCACGGTGGCCGACGCGCTGCCCGCGGCGGTGAGGTTGTAGGCGGAACGCAGGTCCGACGGACCGAACCCGCCGGGCAGCGCGCCCGGCGTGAGGAACGCGCGCATGGTGTCGGTCTGGCGCTCGGCGAAACAGGTGACCATGCCGGGCTTCGCCTTCTCGGCGCAGACCCGGGCGGTCGGATGCGCCGCGGCGGGCGACGCCACGGCCGGCAGGGCCAGGGCGGTCAAGGCCAAGGCCGCGAAACCGGCCATGGCAAGGATTCTTCGGGCTGAACGGGACACGATCCCTCCCAGGGAATTTCCTGCGAACGGCGTCGGGCCATTCGGTGCCCCGTTGTCTACAGTTCGTTCAGCCCTGGCGGTGACGCGCTGGTGCCAGTGGCGCAATGGTGTCGGCCAGCCCGATGGAGGTGCCTCCGAATGGTTCCCGAAGCAATCGGCCATCTCCTGACTCTCGGGCTGAAAGCGGACGAAGCAGAAATCTATCTGGACCTACTTTCGTCGGGACCCGTTCCGCCTGATCGGCTAGCGCGCGACACCGGCCGCGACCCCGGCGAGGTGCGCCGCGTCCTGGCGGTACTGGCCGGAATCGGACTGGCCGGCCCGGTCGACGGCCCCGGTTCGCCGATGTCCGCCCTGCGCCCGGAACCGGTGCTGGAGGTGCTGACCAGGCAACGCGAAGCCGAACTGGCCGGCGCGAGAGCGGCGATGACCCGGCTGTACGAGCAATACCGAAGACACTCGGTCCGCGACGACGCCAACCCGATGATCGAGGTAGTCAGCGGAACCACGGCGGCCGAACGGGTGCAGCAGCTGGAGCGATCGGCGCGCACGGAGGTCCGCGGACTGGACTCCCCGCCGTACTACGCCGACGCGGACGCCAACGAGATCGAACTGGAGAACCTGGCCCGCGGCATCCGCTACCGCGCTGTCTACGGCAGGCTCGCGCTGGAACGGCCGGAGTACGTCGCGGAGAACATCCGGCCTTGCGGCAAAAGCGGCGAGGAGGCGCGGGTCCTGCCCGAGGTCCCGGTGAAGCTCCTGATCGTCGACGACTGCGCCGCCCTGTCCGGCGCGGACCGCACGGTGTTGCTGATCCGCTCGTGCGGCCTGTTCGACGCGCTGGCCGGCTTGTTCGACATGTGCTGGCAGGTCGCGCTGCCCTTGGGCCTCGCCGACGACACCTCAGGCCCCGCGATCCGACCCAGCGAACGACGGCTCCTCGCACTGCTCGCCGCCGGGCTCACGGACGACCAGGTGGCCCGAGTGCTCGGCGTGAGCAGGCGGACGATGTTCCGGTACCTGGAGAACCTGATGGCCAGGACGGGGGCGGCGAACCGGTTTCAGCTGGCGTTGCATGCGACGCGAAATGATTGGCTTTCGGTGGACGCGCAGCCTGGGGTATCGGCGGTGCGGTCCGTGCCGTTGTGAGGCTCCGCTGGCCGGTGCCGGTCAGCCGGTGATCTCCCGGACGCTGTCGGCCAGCAGCCGGAGGCACCCCGGCGCGCCCGGGTTGAGCAGCAGATCGACGTCCTCGTAACTGTCCAGCAACCGGACCAGATCCGCGGGTCCGGCCGGACGCCACCCGGCGGCGCGGACTCGGCGGCGGTGCGCCGGGGCGGTCGTCACGAGCAGGCACGGGATGTTGTCCGGCGAAGGCGCGACGAGCGGGGATTCGTCGGTGTCCACGGCCACCGCGAAGGCCGATTCGCGGAAGACTGCGGCCAGTTGGTCGAAGTCGGCTTCGCCGCGGGCGGTCAGGCGGAGCACGGCGTCCAGCGGGTCGGTCGGGGAGTCCTCCGCCGCCGGTTCGTAGGACGGGTTGGGCTCGAAGCGGCTGACGGACCCGTCCTCGCGCGCGAGCCAGCCGCCCACCACGGCCTGCGGCGGCGGGCTCGGGACCTCGGCCCCGTCGGCCGTCGACGCCGGTTGCCACGCCGGGTCGACCAGCAGCACCCACTGGTCCTCGGGCATCGCCGGCACCTCCTCCTTGTCCTTCTTGTCCGGTGAATCTACCGGCCTGGGCTCATTCATGGCCGGGACCTCCGTTCGCCAGTTCGGCCAGTTCAGCGGCCTGGCGGGCGGACGCCGCGCGCTCTTCCGCCTGGTACCGGCGGATGGCGGCGGCCGTGTGCCAGCGGTCCAACCAGCCCAGGCCGACGACGCTCAGCCGGTGCAGGGCCGGCCGCGTCCTCGGGCCGTCGAGGGCCTTCCGCAGTGCAGTGCGGAAGGCGTCCGCGGGCAGGTCCTCCGCCGCCAGTTTCTGGACGACGGTGGCCAGGTCCCGGGCGTAACCGTCGGGGTTCGGACGGTCGTTGATCCTGGCGATTTCCTCGAGCAGCAAGGCCCGGCCGCCGGGGGCGCTCAGGACGGCGTCCAGGGTGCCGTGTCGGTCCAGGATCTCGACTGCTTCGGCGATTCGGGTGACGTCAGAGCCGTCTCGGGTCGCTTTGGCCAGGTCGGAGAGGGCTTCGGTGGCGTCCGGCTTGCCCAGCAACGTGTCGGTCACGCCGTGCAGGTGAAGGACGGCGTGCTGCTCGGTGAGGTCGTCCTGGAGCGCGGCGAGTTCGCGGGCGGCGGTCCAGATCAGGTCCGGTCGTTCGTGCCGGGCGACGTCCTCGGTGAGCGAAGCCGCCGATTCGCCGCGGCCGAGTTCCGCGAGGACCCAGCCGAGCAGTTTGGCGGTGCCGTCCCGGTCGCTCAGCGCGATCGGCCCGGCTGGCGGGGTCGGGCGGAACCACCAGCGGTGCGTCGCGGTTCGCACCAGCTCTTGGAGCAGCAGGTCCGTTTCGGCGGTTCCGTTGAGCAAGTAGTCCGCGGTCGGGTGTGCGGCAGCCGACGGCCGGACGGTGACCGCGTCGGCTGGACGGTCGGTGCCGTCGGTGCGCAACTGCTCGGTGAATTTTCGGATGGCTGTCGCGTCGGTGGTCAAAATGGACAGTCCATTAGGGACGGACACATCGGACGGTGAGTAATGCACTCCGACGGTACGGCCGCGGTGCGTCCAGGGCCGAGGTGTCGCGGATGCTGGGCCGTCGTCCAGGCCGCGGAAGACCCTTGGCGTTGGCGTGCCAGTCGACATCTCGACAGCGGGGAGGGAAATCTTGACGCGACCGTCCCCTTCGGACACTCGGATCTTCACCGGGACACGGTCCAGCACCTCGGGGCCTAGGGCATCGGCGAGGTTCCCGGCCAGTTCGCGGGCCGCGGCGGTGGCGTGCGCGCGGCCGTCCGGCCCGGTTCCGGTGACCTCGATCGGCGGGACTGGGCCGTCCGTCGAACGAAGACGGGAGATCAGGTTTTCCAGCGGGGTATCCGCGACCAGGATGGCGTCGGCGGCATGCATCGTGGCGGCGCGCTGGACCTCGCCGAGGTGGTAGTGCACGCGGCTGTCGTCGATGGTCAGGAGCGCGCGGGCGGCTGGCGGCAGCGGGACGTCGTGCACCTCGCCGGTGTAGCTGCTGCGGTCGGTGACTGTGCGGACGAGAGACGACAGCTTCGGATCGGCCGCGATGTAGGACAACGCCGACTGCCACACCAGATCCGGATCGGCGTGCCGCCGCACCGCGGGTTCGACCGCGGTCAGATGCAGGTCGCCGTCTCGGTTGTGCAGGCCGCGCACCAGGGTCTGGATCACGCGCTGAGTGAGTTCCAGCGTCTCGAACCGGTCCGACAGCGGAGCTGGATCGCCTTGCGGCGGCAGGAGCCAGCTGTGGTCGCTGTTCATCCGGATCTCCGTCATGCCCGGCAGTTCGAGCGCGGAGTTCAGGCCGATCCGCCGGGCCGTTTCGGTCATCGCGACCGGGCCTGAGCGGTACATCACCGACTGCCGGTGCACCCGGCCCATCGGCGTCGCGAAGAAGCCCTGCCCGAGCGAGTCGACCTCGCGCGGCATCAGATTCGCCTGGGTTTTCCCGTAGTTCTCGCGCAGCTGGTCCAAATAGGACGCGGCGAACGGATGTCCTTTCGACATGGTGAACGCCGAGTTCGCGATGTTCCCGCCGACCCGGTGCACCGCGTAACCGGCGTCGGACTCGGCGGCGCGGACCACGTCGTCCAGGGCGTGCACGACGTTGTCCCCGTCGGTGTAGAGGCCGCCGAACCGGTGCATCAGTTCGAGCCGCAGGATGTCGCTCGCCGCCGCGAAACCCGGGCCGGTCTGTTTGACCAGTTCGGACAGGTAAAACTCTTGTGTCCGCATCGGATGTTCGCTGGTGAACACCTCGTCCACATTGAGCAGTTGGACTCGGTGTTCTGCCGCCCAGCGCAGCAGATCACGGACGTCGTGCAGCGGATCCAGGCCTTCCTCCGGGGCCGCGGTGGTCAGCGCCAACTCGGTCTGCCAGCGCGGCACGTCCGTCCACAGGATCGGGACGATGCCGTCGCCGAGGCGGTCCGCCGCGTCGCCGAAGTTCCGGCGGAAGGTGTGCATGGTGCCGGTGTCCTTGAGCGGGCCGCCCATCCAGATGGCGTGCATCAGCAGCGGGGTCGAGGTGGTCTTGGCGAGAGGTGCGACGTCGCCGGGCGCCCACGCGGCCAGCCGATCGTCCGGGCGTTCCTTCTCCAAGGTCCACTCGCGATTGTCTTCCAGGTGCGCGGGGTCAAGGTGCTCGCTGCTCAGCTGGTAGCCCTTGGCGAGGTCCAGCAGGTCCAGGAAGCTGATGCCCTGACCGGCGGTGAGGTTGCGGAAGTCGTGTCCACGCAGGAAATCCGGCGGTTCGGGGGCGCGGTACAGGCCGAACAGATCCGGTCCCAGCAGCGGAGCCGGCGGCGGGTTGTTCACTGCGGTCTGACGCAGGTCGGTCACCAGATCTTCAGGCGCGGAGTAATGGTGCTCTTCGGCGCGCGGTGCCGAGTCTGTTGTGGACTGTACCGGAGAATCGCCGAAGGTGCGGAACTGGCCGCCATCGGTGACTGCGGTGAAACCTTGCGTCGCACCGATGGCCTTGCCGAGCGTGGCCGAATCCCGGCCGAACAACGCGGGTTTGGTCGGCGCGTGCACTGTGGACGGTCCACCGAGTTCGCGGAGCGCGCGCTGGAAGTCGTGTGCGAGGCCGCCCGGACCGTCCGTCTGGCCGGTGCTGCACGCGATGAGCGTGACCGAGTGGGATTGGGCCAGCGGAGCGGCTTGAGCCACGATCCGGGCGAACGTATCGCCGTCGACTCGCACCGTCCGGCCGCCCAGCAAGGTCACCTTGACCGATTGCTCGCGGCCGTGGGCGAAGACGAACAGAGAGTCGTCATCCCACGGTGCCGCGGTGTGGTCGGCCCACTCGCCGAACCGGCGTCCGGACAGGTCCGGCGTGGTCCCGGCGGCGTTGGCCTGCTTCAAAAGCGGGTCGAACTTGTCCGGCGTCGCACCCTCCGGAAGCGTGCTGACTGTCCTGGAGTTGTTGGCCACCCACTCTCGCTCGACGCTTTCGGTGTGCTCGTCCGCCGGGAGGAACGAGACCGCGCGAACCCGGCCGGTGTTGTCGCTGATCGTCCGGATCTGGATCTCGGCCGGGTCGAAGCTGTACGGTCGATCGGTGTCAGCGTCCCGGCCGGACACTGTGTCGTTCGCCTCGACAGTGCCCGCACGGTGCTGTTCCGGGATGTTCTCCGGCGGCCGCGGCCAAGCGTGCGCGGTGATCTGGTTGTCCACTTCGGACTTGGCCTGCCACCACTTCCGCAGCGCCTCGTCGGCTTTCTCCCGGGCTTGCTGGATCCGGTTGTTCGCGTCGTCCTGCCGTGCGGTGTGGTCGGTGTGATTGTTGCGGTACTCGTCCAGCACCGCCAGGATTTCCGCGGCGCGGTCCTGGGCCGCCTGCCGCTGCTGGACCAGCTCGGCCTGCTCGTTCCGGATCTGCTGGGCCTGCCGCTGCGTGTCCCAGGCACGCGCGACCAGATCGCTTTGCGCGACGGAACCAGGTTCTTCGCCGAGCGCCAGCGAAAGAAGCTGCTCGTCGAGTTCATTGAGCCGGGCGATTTCGTCATTGCCGGCCCGCAGTGCTTGGCCCACGTCACGGGCCTCGTTCTGTGCGGTCCACACCGCTTGCCGCATTTGCTGTACTGGATTGCCGTCGACTGGAAGGTTCAGCCCGCGGGCACCGTCGGTCGTAGCGCGCACATTGTCGTTCTCGGACAGCCAAGCATCATCGAAGTCTCGCTGCGCCTTTTCGAGTTCCTCTTCCGCGGTGCGCCAATCCTCTGCGGCTTTCTTCACTGTGTCTTGCGCTGAAGCAAGCGTTTCAGGCAACGGCTGGCCGAGCGACTGTTCAAGGTCGGTTTCGCTCATCCGCGTCCGCGAAGACTGCGGCACCCGCACCTCGACCGCCGCGGTCTTGCCGTCGACTGTCGCGACGATCCGGTACTCGACGTCCAGTCCGACCAGGCCGGTCCGGCCCTTGTCCTTGCCGACGACAGACCGCTGCGCGGCAGCGGTGCTCGACGTCGGATCGCTCTGGCCGACCGGGCCTCGGACGTCGAGCCCGCCCCAGGCATGCGTGTTCCGGCCCGGGTCGGTGATTCCGCCGGTGCCGATATTGCCCTGTTGTTCGCCGGTGACCGTTTCCTTGGCCTCGCCGGTGAACGTGGACCCGGATTGGTCCGAGCGCTCCAATTTGACCGAATCGCTGAGCCCGACCAGATCCGGTTTCACCACGCGGGTGTACACCTTCACCGAGGCGTGGCTGCTGCCGGTCACGGCGGAGGAATGCAAATCCGGAGTCGCGAACGGCTTGCCGACCATGTTCGGGAGATGCGCTTGCAGCGTCTCATTGGTGATCGAAGACGAGAGTGTGTTGTGCGCGCCCGTTCCAGGTCCGGTGAGACCGTTGCCCGCACCGGCAAGTCGCAAAGCGCGGAGGGCACCAGCGCGGACATCTGCAGCACCACGGAGGCCTTCGACTGTCGAAGACTTCGGCAGAGGGCCGAACCCTTCCTGCTGCCATGCTGCGAGACGGTCCGGAGTGGACTCCGTGGTGTTGAGTTCGGTAGTTCGCGATCCGTACAGTTTGGTGTGGTACTGCTCGTCGCCGGAGATCTTCTGGTCGTCTGCGGACGACCTGGACGTCACGGTCGCCTCTTGCGAAGCGACCGGGTAGGTGCGCCCGTCCCTGGCGACGACCAATTCGAACTGGAACTGGTGTTGATACCGCGCCGACGGTCCGCTCGAGGACGAGGTCAATGCCGTGGTCGTGGCCTTGTTCTCGACGGTCTGGTCGCTCTTCGCGCGCGTCCCGGAGGCTCCCAGGTACGCGCCGTCGTAACCGCTGACCTTAGGCTGGCTGTCCTGGAACAAGCCGCGACCGGCACCGCGGATCTGCCCGCCGTAGGACGAACCGTGGCCGGAATTCTCTTTGTCCGTCACAGTCGAGTTGACGACGTGATCGACCTCGCTGCCGTCGTGCTTCACATCGAGGAACTGCGTGTCGAGGATCTTCGCTTTGAACAGCAGCTGGTAATTGTCCGTCCAGAGCACGCCCGGGTCTTGCGCCACTAGGGACACGCCGCCGTCCAGTGCACCGTCCACAAGGGACGTGACTGCTTCCGGAGACGCGGTGTCGAGTGTCCGCTGGAGGTTGTTCATTGAATCGTCCAGCACCGATTTCGGCAGCAGCTTGTCGCCGAGCTTGCCGAGCTGTTGCCGGGCGTCCTGCACCAGCTTCGAGAGGTTGGGCGCGTCTTCCAGCACCGCCGAGCCGAGCGAGCTGGATTTGCCGCCGACCAGCGGCGGAGCCGAAAGCTTGCCCGGTGCCGGGGTGCGCGGGTCGACCGGCGGCAGCAATCCTTCGGCACGAGCCTCGTCCTCGGTCATCGCCACGAAGACCGAACCCGGCAGGTGGACGTCCGCGCCCGCTCGCGAAGTCGGCCCGTTGATCAAGCTTTCCTGGCGGCTTTCCGCGATCAGCCGGACCTTGCTGTCGTACTGGACAAGCACTGTGCGACTGTCCGAAGAGGATCGGTTGGTGTGGTCGATGCTCGCGGTGATCTCATGGGACGAGCCGGAGCTGCGCTGCCACGGGCTCCACTTCGCGGTGCCGAAGAGCTGGCCTTGGCCGTGCGTGTCGGTGCCGGTCGGCCGCACGGTCAGTCCAAGCTGGACGTTGGCCTCGACGGATTGTTTTTGTGTCCCTTCGTAACCGGCCTTCGATCCGCCGGAGTACGTCCGGTCGCCGCCGCCGGTTTCCGCCACTGCGACGAGTTTCGGATTGCTCAGCGAGATGCCCATGCCCAGGCCGCCGACCCGGTCGGCTACGCGGCGTTCGTAGCGGAATCCGTTCGCGGTCCCGCCCTGCTTCAGCAGTTTCGGTGTGAGACCGCGGAAGTTCTCCGGCGAGAACATCCGGTCCACGCGGGCACGTGCTTCGCTGCCGGACAGACCGAGCACCGCGTCGCCGCCGGCGGCGCGCTGGAGCTGGCGCAGCGCCTCGTCCCGCAGCGCCTCGGTGTTGGCGAACGCCTCCACGTGCAGGAACTTCGGCGTCGTCTGGTTCTGTTGCTGAGTCAGCAGGTCGTCGATGCTCGGGGTTTCGTTCGGGGTCATCGACACGACCCCCGGTTTGCCCGGCTTGAACGCGGACGGATCCTTGGTCAGCGCGGTGCCGTCGTTGATCCACAAATCGACTTTGCCGGAGATCGGCGGCAGATCCGGATCGCCGGTCTTGGCCACAGTGGACACCTTGGGCGTGACCCGGAACGGCGACCCGGGCGTTAGCCGCCGCACCCACGGCCGGTTGCGGGTGTAGCTGGTGATCTCGACCTCGAACTCGACGTCGTGTTCGAAGACCTGCGAATTCGGGCTGCCGCCCTTGCCGGTCGTCGTGGTCACCGTCGGGCCGCCGGAGTTCTTCCACGTCCGGTTGTCCGAGTATTGCAACGGAGTGACGGTCGGGCTAATGCCGAGGTTCGCGCCCGCCGTCGCGCCCGGAATGATCACCCGGCCTTCGACGCCGACCGACCAGCCGCGTTCAGTGGTGGTCGCGCTGGTCAGCGACGGGCTCGTTTCGTTGCTGTTCTTGACCGAGCGGCCGTCCGCCTGACCGAGATGACGGCCCGGCCCGGGCTTGGCCTTGACCGTGACGTTGATGTACTCGTCGGTGAACAGGCCGCGCCGCTTCAGTTGCGCTGAAACGCCTTGCGTGAACAGACTGTCCATTTTGCCCCGGAGGGAGGCGACCGAGAACGTCGACGTGATCTTGCGGAGGTTCGCGAACCGGTCGGCGATGTCCCGGCTGGAGCCTTGGTTGTCGCTCTGGAGCTGGTCCCAGCGCGGCAGGAACTTGTCCGCGCCGGGCAGATTCCGCAGCGCGTTTTCGATCTGCGGCTGGACGCGGGTCGCGGGCTCGAACGATCCGGGCCGGGCGGTGCCAGCCGCCATGGCGGCCGCGAGATACGGGGGTTCGTAGCGGGGGCCGACGTCCTTGAACTTCACTGGGGTGTTCTTCGGAACCGGCAGTCCCTGGGCTTTCGCCTCGGGCAAGCCCATCCGCGTGTACGACGTGGCCTTTACGGTGGTCTTCTCGCCGTTCGAGGTGGTGACGTCGAGGTCGACAGTGACCTTGTACAGGCCGATGTCGCCCTTCGCGTTCACTGTGGACTTGTTGGTGAAACTGGTGCCGCTGGTGGACTGTTGGTTGACCTTCCGGGAATAGCTGCCGCTGACCCCGCCAACGCCGCCGACCGTACCGGGCACATAGGACCCGCCGCCGAAGATCGCGTTGACCTCTCCGCCGTATTTGGAGGAGACGGTCGTGCTTCCGCCGTTCACCGCGGAATCGTTGAACCGCAGCTCGCTGTCGCCGGGAATCGTGCCGAGGTATTCGACGTTCGTGGGCCGCGCCGCCAGCTGCACGGCTTCGCGGTGGGCGCCGTGCGGGCTGAGCAGGTCGTTCGACACCACCGGATTGCCCTGCATCGCGGTGCCGAGCATGCTGCGCACCCCGCCGCGGCTGAGGAACTCGCGCAGCGAGGCGCGGCCCGGGGAGCCGAATTTCGTCACCGAGGGGTGCAGGTTCTTGCTTACCTGATCGAAGAGGGCGTTCTCGTCGAAATCGACCGCCTCTGGAGAGAGGAACTCGATTTTCTTGGCCCAGTCCGGTTTCGGCTCCGCCGGCCCGACAGTCGGCTCCTGTTTCAGGTTGGCCAGATCAGTGGAAAGAACCAGTCCAACGTGTCCGTCCACTGTAGAACCGACCAGCCCGCCGGTTTCGTTGCTTACCGTGATTCGGTAGGTCACCGGGGCATCGGAGCGTTGCATATCGCCCGCTGTGCGGATCACGCGCTGCTCGGTGCCGGTCGTGGTGCCGGTGTGCTCCGCGGACGGGCTGGCGAGTTGCGCAGTACCGCCGACGGACGCGTACGGACCGGCCGGGAACATCGCGAAGTACGAGCTGCCAACAACTTTCGCGGTGGTGTCGGTGTTCGGGCTCGCGTGGGTGGTCTTGACCTCGTTCTTGACGTCGCCGATGGTCGGCTGCGGCAATTTCGTGATCTGGTCGGCGTCGACCGCGCTGAAGTCCGGTTCGGCGGTGACGTGCACCTCGTACCACTTCTCGCCGACCCGGACCATCGACTTGCGGCCATCGCCCATAAAGGACTCGAACTCGGGGCCCGAGAGAGAATCGGTGATCGCGTCGATTCCGTGCGCCCGCGACGGGTTCTGCTGGTTCGGGTTCAGGCGGTGGATCAGGTTTTCGATGCTCGTGCCGACGTCCTTCGCGCCGCGGACGTCGACCGGGACCACCGAACCGAGCGCTTTGCCGTCGCGGACGAACTCGGGCAACCGATCCGCGAGGGGACGAGTGTCCGGTGGTTCCTCGGTTTGCTCGTCCGCGACCAGTACGGCGTCGTCCTGCTGCGTTGTCTGGCTCGAGTTGGGGGCTTTGATCGGTGTGTGAAGACTCGGCTTGCCGTCCGGCTCGGGCTGTGCGCGGTTGCCCTCCGGGTGCGGCTGCGGGTTCGGTGCGGGGGCGTCGCCGAGGTGATGGTCGCGGATGTTCGCGGTGTTCGAGACGGCTTCGAGCTGGTCGAGATTGCCCTGGTTTAGCCGCGAATCGTGCCATGCGTCCGGCCCCATCACGCCAGGCTGATCGCCGCGGTTGAAGAGCATCTCGTCGTTCTTGTAGCCGTCGCTGAGGCCGAGGAAATGCATCAGCTCATGCGTGACGCCGAACGCTGAATCGTGCACGTGCCAGTTGAGCTGGTTCGTCTCCGGGGTGTTCGGGTCCACAGTGGAATCGTGCAGGTTCACCGGGATCCGGCGGCGGGGGTCGGCCTGCCAGCTGGTGTCGTCCGGATGGACGTCGTCGGCGACCCGGACGTCGAGGCGGACGTGCAGCTGGTCGCCGCCGGGCAGCCGGGAGGACTGGTTGACCCATTCCTCGAGGTGGTCCCGCAGTTCCTGAATGAATTGTTCTCGCTGCTCAGGCGACACTGATCCCGAATGCGAGGTCAGGTCGATCGGAATGGTGTGCTCGCGCACCCACTGCCCCGGCGCGATCTCGAACCGCCGCACGTCGAACCGGATGTGCGCCATCGCGCCGGCAAGCTGACCGCCCCGGAGCCCCGCGCGGTTTCCGGTGAACTGCTCGGCGATCTTCTTGATCGGATCGAACCGCTCCGAGGAGAACCTCGTGACCGGCGCGGTGTCGCGGCGCCCTTTCCAGTCCTTCGGCGCCGGCAGGGTCTTGGGGTTCGGCTTCGGCGCTTCCTTTGCCTGCCCGTTGTTTTTCGGTGCAGCAGCGGGAGTCTGCGTATTAGACGAACGGTTTCCGCTGAGATTGTCGACGAGGGCTTGACGCGTCGCCAGCGTGAGATCAGCGAGCTTCTTGCCGTCCTCGACGTTCTCCTTCATGCCCTTCACCAGCGAGGTGCGCTCGTTCTTGGGCAGATTCGCGACAACCTCCGAAAACACCTCCGGCCTGGTGGGCGTGGCACCACTCGGCGTGATCCCGTGGAACGCGGCCTTTGCGGCGATCTTGGCCAGATTGGGGTCGAGAGTCGTGTGATTGCCGAGATAATGGCCGATCTGGTCGGACCACCTGGTCTCGTTGGCATGACTCTGGGCCAGCGCGGTGATCCCGTTCGGATCGGTGCCGACCTTGCCGGCGATGCGCTGTCCGTCGGTCTGAATGGCGAGATCGGAGGAGAATTTCGCGATCGCCGCCGGATGGTCGCTGTATTGCCAGCCCGGATTGCGTTGCGACAGAACCGAATCGACGATACCTCGTCCTTCTTTGGCTCCGTAATCGAAGCTGCCCGTGTTCGGGTTCTTGATGCCGAAGGTGACATCGTTCTCGAGCTTGTTTCCCGGCATTCGCACGAAGGTATTCGGCTCCGGAAAATAGACCGTCCGCGAGTCGACCCCGGCCAGCGCCTGCCGAACATCAAGATCCAACTGCGCCGCGCGATGCGCGAGGTCCCCGTCCTCGGGCCGGACGTGATAGCCGCCGCTGATCACCTCCGGCGGGCCCTCGGGATTCTGCTGGACCGCAGTGTTGACCGCGTCGAACAGCGGCCCCGTGCGAGTGTTAAGGGAATGGACGTCGGCGTCGCCGGTGTGCAGGTAGACCTCGTTGTTGCCACCGGCTTCGCGGATCTGCTCGGTGAGCTTCTCGGTGACCGGGTTGCGGGCGATCGTTTCGCGGATGCCGCCGTAGGGGATGGTCTTCTGGTCGATGACCGGATTGCTCGGATGTTTCCAGGTGAACCCGATTATCGCTACCGGAAAGCGGTTGTCCCAGGTATTCTGGAATTGCTGGATCTTGTGATTGATGGCTTGTTCTGAGCCTGGTGTGCCGTTGATGCCGATGACGAGGCCGAAACGTCCGTCGGCGGAATTCCCGGTGAACCCGGTGGAATACTTCTCCGCGAGGGCGTGGAGTTTGTCGTCCGGAGTCGCGGCGACGGTGGCCACGACGCCGATGCTGTTCCGGTTGCCCTCGTTGCGGGTGCCGAGGTCGCCGATGACGCCGGTTTCGTGCACGACGGTGAACTTGAAGTTCTTGTGGTGCTGAGCGAAGTCGCCTTTGCCACCGGTGACCGGGGGCTGCTTGCCGACGTTCGGCCCAGGGCCGGTTGCGGGGTTCGGTTTTTTGGGTGCGGCGACGGGGGTATGGAGGTTGTGGTCTGAGGGGTTTGGTGTTGGTTTTCTGGGTCCGGCGACCGGCGTGTGGGGGTTGCGGTCTGAGGGGCTTGACGTTGGTCCTTTGAGTGCGGCAACTGGCGCGTTGCGGTTATGTGCTGAGGGGCTTGGCGTCGGTTTTTTCGGTTCGGCAACTGGCGCGTGGCGGTCGCGGTGCGGCGGGTTCGTCGCGGAGGTTGGCTTCTTGGGTGCCGCGACCGGCGTGTGGAGGTTACGGCCTGAGGGATTCGGCTTTGCGGGCGCGGCGACCGGGTCGCGGTTGTCGCGGGAGTGCGGGGCAGCGGTGGGCTTGGTGCTGATCGGTTTCGCCGGAGCGGGGGATGGACTTGACCCGTTTCCGGATGGTTTGGCAGTGGTGTTGCCCGAGGTCTGCTCCGCGACAGGGGTGGGCTTCGTGCTGGTGTCAGGGGAGGGGCCCGTGCTTCGACCGGGGTTTGGCGACGGGGCAGGACTTGGGTTGGCCGAAGGATTCGGTTTGGCAGACCGGTCCGGGCTCGGAGCAGTGTCGGGAGTCGGGCTGGCGGATTGGTTTGGACTCGCAGTCGTCTGACTGGGATTGGCAGTGGTGGTCCGAATGGTGCTCGGATCGGGTGACTTCGAGGGGTTCGTGACCGGGGTGGGACTCGGGCCGTCGACAGTGTCCTTCGGAGCGGGGCTCGGGGTCGAGCCGATGCCTTTGACACTGGTCGACGTCGGCGGCGGGACCGGCTTGGGCTCCGCGGTGAAAGCGGGGTCGGCGGAGTGGTTCGGACTGGGCCTGACGCTGGTCGAACCTGGCGTGGGGTTCGGGGAGCGGACAGAGTCGGGAGACGGGTTCGTGCCCGAGGCGTGGTTGGCGGTCGGGCTCGGAGCGGTGGTGGCGTTCGGACCGGGCGACGGGTTCGAAGTGACGTTGACGTTCGTCGCAGGGTTCGGGTTGGCCTGGAACTCCAGATCGGGGTGAGCCGTCGGGTTCGAGGAGTGGGTCGCCTGGCTGGGGTCGACGGCGGAGTGCGGGGCGGGGTCCGCGCTCCGGTTTCCGCCGAAGCCGGGGAGACCGGGGTCGTGCTGCGGTGCGGGGTTGCCGCTGGCCGCGGGTGGAGCGGAGGGGTGATGGCCGGCGGGGGACGGGGTGTGGCCGTTCGTGCCGACGGAGTCGGTGGGGTTTCCGGTTTCGACGGAGCCCTGCGTTGACGGTTGCGGGGTCGCGTCTCGGATACCGGCGGTGTCCGGTGGCGGAGTGGGTGTGCCGGTTCGGACCGAGTCCGATGTGGACGGGGGCGGGGCGGCCTGGTGGTCGGCACCGCTTCCGCCTTGGTTGACGGGGGCGGCCGGGTTGGTGTTCGTGCCCGGGTGGGTGGTGGTGCCGGAGTTGGGGTTCGAGTTCGGGTTAGTGCCCTGATTGCCGGTCGTCGTGCCGGGGCCGGAACTCTGGTTGCTGTTCGGGCTTGGAGTGGCGGCTGGGGTGTTGGAGTTTTGGTTGCCGCTCGGGCTCGTGCCGTTCTGGTTTTCGGTGTTGGGGCTGGCTCCGGGCGGGTTCGAGCTGGTGACGGCGGTGTTGTGGTTGGAGCTGCCGGACGAATCGGTGCTGCCGGCGGGGTTGGCGTTGCTGCCGGGGGCGTGGGGGCTCTGGTTGGGATTGCTGGCCGAACCGTTTTCGGGAGTGTTGTTGCCAGCGGGGTTGGAGACATGGGTCGAGTCGTTGCCGCCGGGGGTGTTCGCGGGGTGGGAACTGTTCGCCGGGTCTGGGCTGGCGGTCGAGCCCGGGCTTGGGGAGGTGGCGTTGCCGGTTGAGTGCGAGCTGCTCGGGGAGTTGGGGCTGGTTGCCGAGTCCGGGTGGTTGGCCGAGCTGGGGTTGCTCGTCGAAGTCGAGTTGGCGGTCGAGCCCGGGACTGGCGAGTTCGCGTTGCCGGTCGAGTCGCTGGGGGAGTTTGAGTTGTTCGTCGAAGGTGGGCTGCCTGCGGGGTTTGGGTTGCCGGTTGAACTGCCGTCGCTCGTCGAGTGCGAGCCGTTAGCGGAGTTGGTGGCGTCTGAAGGGGTGGGGCCACTGGTCGAGTTCTGGCCGCTCGCGGAGTTCGGGCTGGTAGCGGAGTTGGGGCCGCTGGTTGAAGGGGAGTTGCTGGCGGAGCGGGGGCTTCCGTTGGAGGCGCCGTCGTTTGTGGAGTTCGGGCTGCCGGGCGAGTTGGGGTTGCCCGTTGAGGTGGCGCTGCTCTGCGGTGTCTGGTGGCTGCCTGTGGAGTTGTTCGGCGGTACCTGGTTGCTGCCGGTGGAGTTGCTCGCCGGAGGTTGATTCGTCGCGGTGGTGGAGTTGGTGTCGGGCGAGTGGGCGTTGTTCTGGCCTTCGCCGTGGGGCGCGTTGTTGCTGGAACCGCCGGAGCCGTTCGAACCACTCTGGCCAACGCCGCCGGAGTTGCCAGGTCCGCTGGGGCCAGCGGAGTCGCCCGAGCTGCCGGGGCCGCTGGAGCTGCCGGGGCCGCTGGAGCCGCCGGGACCGCTGGAGTCACCGGAGCCGCCGGGGCCGGCGGAACTGCCGGGGCCGCCGGAGCTGCCAGGCCCGCTGGAGTTACCGGAGCCACCCGGGCCCCCAAGACCCCTGGAGCTGCCGGCACCGTCGGAGCCAGGCGGAGTGGGGCCGTTGACCGGCCCTACCTTGATATTCCCCGTCCCCTCGCCCCCGCCGGGGTCGTTCGGGCCTTTGCCTTGGCCCCCGCCGTCCTTGCCGCCGTTGAGTTTGTCGTGCAGGTTTTGTCCGGCGTGGTGCGCGCCGTGGGTGGCGGCGCCGCTCAGGCCGCCGTTGAGGGCTCCCCAGCCGAGGCTGTCCAGGTCTCCGCCGAAGAGTCCGGCGCCTGCCAGGCCGACTACCACCTCGGTGGCCGCTTCCACGCCGGCTGCGCCGAAGACGTTGTGGCCCCACTTGCCCAGGCCGCTGTGGGCACCAGCGGCGAAGGCACCGCCGATGGCGCCCAGCGCTGCGTTTTGGCCGATTTGTTTCCAGTCGAAGCCATCCCGATTGCCCTGCGCGATTTGGATGAATTCGGCCAGCATCTCCTCGGCCGCTTCTTCCGCGGCCTCCTGCGCGGCCTCGCGCGCGACCCTCGACAGCAGGCTCATCAACCGCGACATCAGGGAGCGTTCGATCTGCATGACGGCGGTCCGGCCTGCTGCCCAGATTCCCGGGATCAGCGGAGCGGTGAACGGGTTCGTCATCGCCCAGATCAGGTCGGCGGCGGTTACCGCGATCGAAATGAGGATGCCGTATTTGGCGTTTTCCACGTTCAGCGCGTATTCGCGCAGGGCCGCGGCTTGTTGCTGGGCTCGGTAGGAGAAACCGGCGCCCATGGTGCTGAGCTTGTTGGCGTAGTCGGCGAAATTGGTCGCTACGTCTCCGCCGACGTTGGAGACGACCTGTTCCGCCAGTTGGCTGAAACCGGTGCCCGCGGCGGAAATTTGCTGCGCGACTTGGTCCCATTCGGCGGCCAGTTCGCGTGCTTTGTCCTCGTCGCCCTGCGGCCAGGCGTCGCCCGCGATGATGTAGAACACCCAGTTCAGGCTGGGGTCGACCATGAGGCTCATCGCGGGGTCACCTCCTTACACAGGGCGAAAAAGAGTCAGGAGACCGGCGGCTCGGTCGGGATCGACTTCGTTGGTTCCCGACCTGCGGGCAGCCAGGCCTCGGCGGGTTCCAAGGGTTGCGTCGGGGTGGTCACCTCGCCTTCGGGCGTCTCCATTTTGTCCTCGACCGCGTGGACTGGCTTTTCCGAGCGGACGAAGACAGTCGGCTGCAGACGGTTCACCACCTTGTCCTGAACCGGACGCTCAACCGCCAGCCGCCTCAACTGCTGAGGTTCCTCGCCGGGCTTCGACGGAAGCGGTTCCTCGCCCCGATCAGGGATTCGCGCTCGCACGCTCTTCGCCTGCGTCCAGCCAGCTTCCTTGCCGAGCAGTTTGCCTTGGATTCGCACGCCGCGCCGGTATTCGGTCGGAGGTTCCTCGGTGCCGCCGGGGTCGGCTTTGCGGACCTTGTGGTTCAGGTCGGTGAAGTTCTTGAACAGGGCATTCGACCCGTCGTACGCGCCCTGGTCGGCCTCGCGGAACGACGTCGCCATGTCGCCGATCGCGTCGCGGGTCGCTTCCACCGCCAGCGCCCAGGCGTTGATTCCGTTGTAGATCTCGGCCGCCGACTGGATGTGCGTCTTCGAGAATTCGTTGCCGTTCTTGTCGTTTCCGGCCGCGTCTTCGATCCGGCCGGGGTTCGCCAGGCTTTGCACCAGCTGGGCCAGCGTGCGCAGCTCGGCGCTTTTGCCGTCGAAGCCGTCGCGGCCGCCGTCTAGTCCGTCGGCGTCGACGAAAAACTGGTCTGTCACGGCAGATTCCCTTCGTCGAATCCCGGCACCCGCGCCGAGAACAGGGCGTTGACGTCCACTTTTCCGCTCATCAGGTCCTGGGCGGAGATACCCGGCGGCAGCATGGGGGCCATCAATTCCGCGGCCGCGGCGACGGACTTTTGCCGCGCGGCGGAGATGGTTTGCACGATCACCGAAGCCAACTCCGCAGGGGCCATGCGTTTGTAGGCGCTGGTGGGGAAGGAAAGTTCGGTAAGTTCACCGGTACGGCCGACGGTCGCGGTTACCTCGCGGCGGGCGGACGTGACGGTGCTGGTGGCGGTTTCGACGTCCTGGCGGGCTTGGTCGAAGTGGTCGCGTTGGTGCTGGTAGGCGGCCATCGCGTCTTCGAGCATCTGTTCGTGTTGCGAACTCATCGGTTCCTCCCGGTGGGTCAGCCGACCGAGGCCAGACCGGGCCCGAGGGCCATGGCGCCGGTGTCGGGCGGGCGGATGCCGCGCAGGTCGGCGGCGGCGAGGGTGCGCGACGCGGCGGCTGCCGAGAGCGTGCGGGCCAGTTCGTGGGCGGCGTGCGCGGTGTGGTCGGACGCGGCGGAGAGTTCGTGGGCGAGTGCGTCGCGGACGTCGTCGGGGACCTCGTGGCCTCGTCGGATCAGGAGGCGTACGGCGATTTCGGCGAGTTCGTCCACTGTGTACTCGCCGAGTTGCCAGCCGTACGGGAAGGCGTCGCGCAGGGTGGGCAGTTGGGCGAGCAGTTCGCCGACGCGGTCGCTTTCGCCGGTGAACACCACAACAGGATCGGCGGGGCGTCGGGAGACCATTTCGGACAGTGCTTCCAGGGCTTCGATGCCGGGGGTGTGCGGCGAGGTGTCCCAGTCGCCGTCCAGGTCGACGACCAGGGTGCCGCCGGAAGCGTCTTCCACTGCGGCTCGGACCAGGTGCTCGGCTTGGCCCGGCCATTGTGGCGACAGCTCTTCGGCGAGGTTGCGGTGAACCACCTGCCCCGTCGGAGTCATGCCGAACTCGGAGAGGATTTGTGCGTATAACCGAGCGTATTCGGAACGCCCGGTGCCGCGTTTGCCGCTGATCACCAGGTTTGCCTGGTGGCCTAGCGGTTGCCGTTCGTGGGTGAGCCGGCCGAGTTTGAGCAGAAGGCGTTCGGCGTTCTCTCGTACCGATTTCTGGCCGACCAGTCCGCTGAGGCGCTTCCAGCCCGCGCTGGTTTTGACAGCGGCGGCGGGGTCGGCGGTCACCGAAACCGAGGACTTCGCCGCGGAGGGCAGTTGCGTCAGCTCGGCCTGGAGGTCGTCAGCGGTGAGGCGGTTCAGCTCGATGTCTTTGGACGGCGGATACAACGCCAGCCGCGATGCCTGGTTGTTCACCATCGCCTCGAACAGCTTCCGCGCGACCCGACCATTGCCGAACGTCGAGTTCTTCGGCACCCGCTCGAAATACTCGCGCAGCGCGGCCAGCGCGTCGTCGGTCATTTCGTAGTAGTGCTTGCGGGTCAAACCGGTCGTGATGGTGACCAGTTCGTCGACGCTGTAGTTCGGGAATTCGATCGTGCGGGTGAACCGCGAAGCGAGACCGGGGTTCGACTGCAGGAACTGCTCCATCTGCTCGGAATAGCCCGCGACGATCACCACCAGCGAATCGCGCTGGTCCTCCATGATCTTCATCAGCGCGTCGATGGCTTCCTGCCCGAAATCCGGGCCGGAACCGCCGGTCGGCGCGCTCAGCGTATACGCCTCGTCGATGAACAGCACCCCGCCGACGGCCTTCTCCACGACCTCGGTGGTCTTGATCGCGGTGGACCCGATGTACTGGCCGACCAAGTCCTGGCGGGCCACCTCGATCATGTGTCCCTTCGACAGGATGCCCAGTTCGGCGAGCACCGTGCCGTACAGCCGGGCGACGGTCGTCTTGCCCGTGCCGGGCGGGCCCGCGAACACCAGATGCCGCGACATCGGCGGCATCGGCAGGCCCATCCGCTCGCGCATCTGGGACATCTTGATCAGGTTGATCAGGCCGGTGACCTCCTTCTTCACCCCGGCCAGCCCGACCAGCGCCTCCAAATCCCCCAGCGGACCTTCGAGCACCTCTCCGGCGGCCTCGCTCACGGTCTGCTCGGCTGCGACGTCACCGGGCAGGCCAACGAGCACTTCGAGCGGCCGGGCGGAATCGGTGAGCAGGTTGTCGACGTCCGCGTGCTCGCCGCTCACGAGTTCGCCGGAGACGTCGTTGACCACGCAATCGCGGATGCTGACCGGCTCGGCGGTTTCCACGTGGAAGCCGTCCTCGCCCGCGCTGAGGATTTCGCATTCGGTGAACGACGCCTGGGCTCCGACGTACACGCCGTTGCCCCGCGCGTTGCGTACCCGGCAGCGGGAAGCGGTGAGCGTTGAACCTGCAGCGACGGTGATGCCGTCCACTGTGGAGTCGATGATCTCGCAGTCCTGCAAGGAGATTTCCGCAGTGCCGGAAACATGCAGGCCGCCGCCGCGCACCTGCACCGACTTCGCCGAGGACGGCGCGCCGCCGGCGAACGAGACCGCCTTGTCCGCCGTCGAATCGACCCGGATGTCGGTCGCGGTCAGGCGGGCGTCCTCAGTGACCTGCACCCCGGCTTCCCGCCCAGTGTCGATGGAGGCATCGGCAAGGTCCAAGGTGGACTGTCCGGAGAGGACGATCCCGACCCCGCTGTCCGGTGTCATCCGCAGCCCGCCGACGGTCACGGCGGCATCCGCGCTGACCGACATCGCGGTGTGCGTCGACCCCCGAACGGTCGCGCGCTCGAACCGCGGCCGCGCCTGATCGTCGACCAGGATCGTCACCGGGGAACCCTCGAAGGTGCAGTCCACGAACTGCGGCGCGGCGGTTCCGGTGGCCTGCACCGCGTTCGTGCCAGCCCCGGCGAACACGCACTCGCGCAGCAGCGGCTCGGCGGACGCGGCGATGTGCGCGGCCTGCATCGGTGCCGACCGGAATTGCGACGACGCAACGGAAACCCGGCCCTTGCTCGTCACGTAGAGGTCGACGTTCGCGCTGTCCCGCACGGTCAGCCCGGTGATCGTCGCGCGCCCCTGCTGTTCCACCACCATCGCCGGTTTCTGCGCCCCGAAGATCTCGCATTGCTCGACAATCGCGACCGCTTCGCCGTTGACGCACACCCCGTTGCCCGCCGCGCCGCGCACCGCGCATCGGCGCAGCAGCACCGAACCGGTCTCGGCCACGACCACGCCGGACGACGCGGCGTCCACGATCTCGGTGTCCTCAATGGCCGATTGCGCCGGCGAGGCGATCACGACCCCGGCACCGCCGGTGCTGGTCACCGTGCAGCCCCGCAGCGCGAGCGAACCTTCCAGCCGGGCCAGCAAAGTCGCCCACGAATTCCCGGACAGCCGGCAGCCGTCCAGTGCCGCCTCGCCGCGGACAACGTCCACAGTGACCAGTTGGTCGTCGGTGCCGGTCAGGACGAATCCGCTCAACTGCACCGCTTCGGCGTTCGCGACGAGCACGCTTCCGGTGCCCGCCACGATTTCCACGGTGCCCGCCCCCTGTTCGGCCACCAGCGACACCATCCGGTCCACCACGAGGTTTTCCTCGTACCGTCCCGGGTGGACACTGATCGTCGCCCCCGGCTGCGCCTGCGCCAGCGCCGCGCCGATGGTTCCGAACGCACCCGGCCGGTCGCCGCCGACCACGAGCAGCTGTCGGTTCATCGTCTCCGCCTCTCCGCACTCACGCCAGGCCCGGGAGCGCCCCGAACCGCTCCGCCGCCTGCTCGTCCATCACGGTCCGGACCAGGTCCTCGCCCGCTTCCGCCCACGTCTCGAGCGTCTGCCGGAGCGAGTTCATCGCCAGCTCGTCCAGCGACGCCCGGTCGTTCGCGACCCGGCCCGTCTCGTCGATCTCGCTCGCGGTCAGCTCCCGCAGCAGCACCGCGCCCCGCGCGCCCGCGGCTGGTTTCCGCGTTTCCAGCACCTTGAAACTGGTCCCCGGCACGAACAGCACCCGGTTTTCGACGCCGCCCTCGTTCGGTTCCAGCAATTTGGTGCGCCGCCCGGTGATCGACCACACCAGCACGTCCGTCTCCCCGTCCACAGTGGACGACGGTTGCGTCAGCGCGTTCAGAAAGCCCCATTCGGTCAGCACTTTCCGCCCGTCCAGCAGCGGCCACGCGGACAGCGGCAGCTTCGTGGCGAAAGTGGCCGGACCGCGGTGCGAAGGCAGCCTGCTCAGTCCGGCCACGACGCACCGGGCGACCGGCACGTGCGGGCCGTTCGCGCCGCGCCGCAGTCCGGCGTCGATCGTCGATCCCTTGGGGGACAGGTAAAGCTGCACGGCGACCGCGTCGGTCAGCACCTCGGCCGACGACGACGTCGACAGCACGCCTTGGAAGCCCGGGTGCTCGGACAGGATCCGCGCGACGGTGTTCGACATCAGGCCGTACTCCGCGCCCAGCGATTTGCGCAGCCACTGGCGTTCCTTGTCCGCGCCGCGTTTGGGCAGCAATGCGGTCGATTCCGCGCCCGGGGTTTCCTGAAAGCGCAGCTGCGCCGGTTTCGAAGCGGGTTCCGGTTTGTCCGAAGTGGACTCCGGACTGGATGGCGCCTTCTCCGCAACCGAGTGAGCGGTTTTGGCTACCGGCGGTTCGACGGGCTTAGCCGGGGCGACGTCGGCCGGAGCAATGCGACTGACCGGCACCGCCGCGGGAGGAGCGGCGGCGACCTTAGCCGGAGGAACAGCCGGAGCAACAGGTACAACGGCAGGGCTAGGAGCCGCGATCGCCCCAGGAACCTCCGTAGGCGCGGCAATCCCCAACGCAGCCGGAGCCGCGGGCAAATACGCCGCCGGAGGAGCTGCGGCAACAACCGGCGCGGGATGCCCAGACTCGATCGCCTCCAAAGCCCGCGTCACCACCCGAGGCCGCGCACGCTCCGCAAGCAACGCAGCAGCAGGCAGTACCCGGCTCATCCGGCGAGTCTCCTCGTCCAGCCGCGCCAGCAAATCTTCCGCCAGCAACCGCATCCGCGACACCGAGCTCTCGTCAGCCGCGTCGAAGGTCAAATTGTGCACCGCGGCGTCGAGAGTGATCTCGCGGACCGCGGCCGACGACGGGCCGTCCTGCGGCGGACGCACCAGCAGACCCGACTGCACGACCTCGACCACCGCGTCCGGCGAGTACCAGTACACCGCGGGGGAGACCTGGTCGAGTCCGTGGATCGGCGGACGGTGCGACAGCAGCTCAGGCAAGACGGAAGCCGAGCCCGGTTCGTACCCGAGCTCGGTGGTGAACGGACGCCAGCCGAACCGCCCGTCGTGCATCACGGTCCGCAAGGTCGGCAGCTGCGGCGAACCGACCGGCACGCCCGCGTAGAACGCGACCGGTTTCCCGAGCAGATCCGCCAGCGCCTGTCCGATGCTGGCCTCGCCGGGCACCGACATCGGTCCGTACTGCACGAACCGCGCCTTGGCTCGCACCTTCTCCGGCAGCTGCACCCACAGCCGGGCCGCGTCGTCCAACGTCAGCGGCGGGCAGCCGGGGCAGCCCAGCACGATCGTCATGGTGTCGTGCTGTGCGGGCATCCGGGAGATCAGCGCCGTGCGGTGGTGCCGCTGGGGAGCGTCGAAACCGACCGGACGGACCCACAATCCGCCCGGAAGCGGTTCGGCGACCCCTCGCGAACTCGTCGGCGTCAGCTCGGCAGCGATGCCGGAATCCCACGCGGGGCGCGGGAACCGCTTCGCCTCCCAGGAAGGCGGACGGCCCGGCCGGAAGCGCACCCAGCCGCCGCCGCGTCCGGCGTGGACGAACAGCGCGCCGCCCGCGCTCGGGATCACCGAACCGTCCGGCGCGAGCACCGGGCGGTTGATCCGCTCGGCCAGCCACTGCCCGGCCAGCGCGGTCGTCTCGCGCGAGCGGCCGCCGATCACGAGCCGGACGCCGCGTCGCCGCCGGGGGAGCGCCTTGGCCACCGATTCCCACATCGCGATCGGCGAATCGACCGGCAGGTCCACGACGACCAGGTCGTGTTCGGGATCGGCCGCGACGCCGAGCGCGAGCGACTGCGCCTGCACGGTCATCCCCTCCGCGAGGTGCACGACCAGCGCGTTGCCCACGGTCTTCTTCTCCAACGCGCCGTCGTCGCGCCGGATCAGCGAAAGCTCCATGGCTGCCTCCTTCTCAGACTCGGCGGCCGACGGCCGGGGCCGCGCCGGTGTGGTGCGCGATCAGCCCGTACACGAAGAACCCGACCGCGATCAGCAGGCCGAGGACGAGCCCGACCAGCAGGCCGACCCAGGCCCGCCGCGCGGGCACGTCGAGGTGGCTCGCGTCGCCGAGCACCAGCGCCGAGGTCATCCGCCCGATCAGGAACGAATACGCCTCGACGTGGTCCTTCTGCGTCTGCACCATGTCACCCCTCCATCGCTTAGGAAGTGAGCCCGACGGCCCACGCGTAGACGCCGAACAACTGCAGCAGGATCGGGATCATCGCCACCGCGCTCAGCGTTTCCAGCCAGTTGGCCAGGTGCCCCCAGATCGGCAGCAGCCGCCGCGGCGGCGGGCGCAGCATCGCCAGCAGGAGCAGGAAGAACACCAGGCACAACCCGGCGAGACAGGCGCCCCGCCACGGCGTCGGCAACGGCTGGATCAGCGACAGCCCGAGCAGCACCAGGCCGATCGCGCCCGCGGCGGCGAGCGGAACCCGCTGCCACACGCCGAGCAGCGCGCGTGAACGCATCAGCACCGCGGCCGACACCAGCCCGCCCAGGATGGTCGGGAACAGCCCGTGGCCGACCAGGAACGGGAAGCAGCCGACGAAAACGGCGGTGGCGGCAAGGCAGGCGATGGTGAGGTAACCGTCGGCGTATCCGGTCTGGTGCACCATCTGCGCGGCGGGCATCGGCTCGATGTCGTACTGCAGTTCCCCGGCCGAACGCGGCAGCTGCGGGCCGCGGATGCGAGCGAACCGGATGCCGATCCGCGGTGCGAACACCATCAGCGCGACCAGCACGAACGACACCAGCCCGGCCGCCTGCTCGGTGGTGAACCCGGCGCCGAGGTGCAGCCACAGCGAAAGCGCCCCGGCGAGTCCGGTCGCGACCACCGCGCCGAACGGCACGAACGGGACGGCGTGCGACCACGCCGCCCGCCCGCCGAGCACGAGACCGCCGGCCAGCGCGAAGGTCAGGCAGCCGGTCAGAATCGGTGCGCCCTGCAGGTCGAACGCCGGATCGAGCCCGGCCACCGCGACCGCGCCGGCGAGGAACGCGAACGCGCAGCCGCCGAGCCCGAGCAACGTCAGCAGGGCCTTGTCCTCGGAACGCACCCCGGTCGCCACGGCCGCGACGAGCAGCCCGAGCGACAGCACGCCGCCGCCGATCGCGGTCAGCCCGGCCGAACCCGGGTAGAGCAGCACCTTGGCGACCACCGCGAGGGAGAAGATCGCGAACCCGAGGAACAGGCCGCGGTTGAACTCCGGACGCCAGCGGCCGGGGTGCCGGCTCACCGCGGTGGCCATGCCGTCCGCGATGTCGTCGAAATCCAGCTCCGGCAACGGATCCGCGCGAGGGCGCAGGTGGAATTCCTCGCCCTCCTTCCAGTCCAGCGATTCCGGCGTGCCCGAGGCGTCCAGCGGCTCCTCGCCGAGCCGCTGCAGCACCCAGGCGTCGCCGAGGTCCTCGCGACCGCCGGTGTGCTCCAGCAGCACCGGCAGCAGGCTGGTCAGCGGGACGGACATCGGCACCGCCAGATCCGCCCGGCCCTGCGGCCCGTACACGGTGATCCGGCACAGTTCGCCGGTCGACGCGGTCATCGCACGCCCCTTTCGGTCGTCGCGAGCGGGGACCAGCCCTCGCCGGCCCGGTCTTCTTCCGCGATCGCGGTCTGCACGAGCTTCACGCCGCGGCGGGTCACCAGCTGCGCGCGGCCGGCGGGCAGCTGGCGCGGGGCCGCCTCGCCGAGGAACTTGCCCTCCTCCTTGGGGTAGGAGAACACCACGCCCGGGCTGCCGAGCTCCCAGATCCGGCGGACCACCGAATCGCTCAGCGCGCGCATCGCACCCGAGGTGCTGCGGCTGAGGATCAGGTGGAATCCGATGTAGGAACCCTGCGACAGCAACGACAACAGCGGTTCCAGCGGCGAACCCATGCCGCTGGTGAGCAGCTGGTAGTCGTCCACCACGAAGAACAGCCGGGGGCCGGTCCACCAGTCGCGGCGCTTGAGCCGGTCCGCGGTGATGGTCTGGTCCGGTACGCGCGGGGTGAGCGAAACGCTGGCCTGCTGCGCCAATTCCTGCAGCGCTTCGGTGGTGGTCGCGTACCCGACGCGGTATTCCTCGGGCACCTCGACGTCCAGTTGGCGGCTCGGGTCGGCCAGCACGATCTTCGCCTCGCTCGACGAGTACCGCGCCAGCACCGATCGCAGCACCACCCGCAGCAGGTTGGTCTTGCCGGTTTCGTTGTCGCCGAAGGCAAGCAGGTGCGGAGTGGCGGCGAAGTCGTGCCACACCGGCAGCAGCCGCTGCTCGTCCTGGCCGAGGGCGATCCGCAGGTCGCCGTCCGGCGCGGGGAGCTGGGCCATCGGCAGTTTCGCGGGCAGCAGCCGCACCGACGGCGCGGGTGCGCCTGGCCAGAACAGATGCACCTCTTCGGCGACCGCCTTGGCCGCCGCCGCGAGGTCGTCGGTGTTCCCGCTGCCGTCCATCCGCGGCAGTCCGGCGAGGAAGTGCAGGCCGTCCGGGGTCAGGCCGCGGCCCGGCTGGTTCGGCACGGTTTTCGCTTTGCGGGAGCCGATTTCCGACTCCATCGGGTCGCCAAGGCGCAGCTCGAACCGCGTCTGCAGCAGGTCGCGCAGGTACGGGCGGATCTCCGACCAGCGGGTCGCGCCGATCACCACGTGCACCCCGAACGACAGCCCGCGCGAGGCCAGTTCGCCGATCTTCTGCTCGAGGTCGCTGTAGTCGTTCTTGAGGCTGTACCAGCCGTCGACCACCAGGAACACGTCGCCGAACGGGTCCTCGATCCGGCCGCTGCGGCGCAACGCGCGGTAAGCGTCCATGGATTCGATGCCGTGCTCGGAGAACAGCGTTTCGCGGCCTTCCATGACCTGCGAGATTTCCTCGATGGTCCGGACGACGCGGTCGCGTTCGAGCCGGGTGGCGACCGAACCGACGTGCGGCAGCCCGGACAGCGACATGATCCCGCCGCCGCCGAAGTCCAGCCCGTAGAACTGGACCTCCTGCGGCGTGTGCGTCATCGCCAGCGCCAGCACGAGGGTGCGCAGCAGGGTCGACTTGCCGGTCTTCGGCCCGCCGACCACCGCGACGTGCCCGGCCGCCGACGAAAGGTCCGCCGTCAGCAGCTCGCGGACCTGCTCGAACGGCCGGTCGATCATTCCCATCGGCACCCGGAGCTTGCCCCAGTGCGCCGGGTCGGCCACCGCCATGCCGCGCACCGGGTCCGGCGTGACGCTCGGCAGTAGCGAATCGAGGCTCGGCGATTCGGCCAGCGGCGGCAGCCACACCTGCCGGGCCGCCGGGCCCGCGCCGGTCAGCCGGTCGATGAACGCGTCGGCGAGCGTCGGCCCGCCCGGCACGGCGGCTTCCAGAGCGTCCACATCGGACTGCTTCTCGGCCGGTTCCGGCTCGTCGTCGCGGATGATCAGCTTGGCCGGATGGGACTCGGTGCGGAACGGGACGACCTCCCGGCTGGCCCGCGCCGCCGCGACCGCGGAGTTCTCGCCGTTGCCCGCGGGCACCGGACCGGAGACGTAGGCGGCCTTGAACCGCACCAGGTTCGTGGTGTCGATCTTCAGGTAGCCGTTGCCCGGTTCCGGCGGGAGTTCGTATGCGCTGCCTGCGCCGATCACGCTGCGGGACTCCATCGAGGAGAAGGTGCGCAGCGCGATCCGGTACGACAGGTGACCTTCGACGCGGTGGATGCGGCCCTCGTCCAGCCGCTGCGAGGCGAGCAGGAGGTGGACACCGAGGCTGCGGCCCAGGCGTCCGACGGAGACGAACAGCTCCATGAACTCCGGCTTCGCGCTCAGCAGTTCGGAGAACTCGTCCACCACCAGGAACAGCGTCGGCATCGGGGCCAGCTGTTCTCCGGCCGCGCGGGCCTTCTCGTATTCGTACAGCGAGGGGTACCCGCTGGCGCGCAGTTGTTCCTGGCGGCGCACCATTTCGCCGTTGAGCGAGTCCTGCATGCGGTCGACCAGGGGCAGTTCGTCGGCGAGGTTGGTGATCGTCGCCGAGGTGTGCGGCAGCCGGTCCATCCCGAGGAACGTCGCGCCGCCCTTGAAGTCGACGAGCACGAAGTTGAGGATCTCCGATGAATGCGTCGCGGCCAGGCCGAGCACGAGCGTGCGCAGCAGCTCCGACTTGCCGGACCCGGTCGCGCCGATCAGCATCCCGTGCGGGCCCATGCCGCCCTGCGCGGATTCCTTCAGGTCCAGCTCGACGATCTCGCCGTCCTCGGTCACGCCGATCGGCACGGACATCCGGGCCCGTTGCGCCGCGCGCGGACGCCATTGGCCCGGGATGTCGAAGGTGTGCACGTCCTTGATGCCTAGCAACGCGGTCAGCCCGAAGTCGCTTTCCAGCGGCTGGTCGGCGATTTCCAGGGTGCCGCTGGTCCGCTTGGGCGCGAGCAGCCGGGCGAGTCCTTCGGCCTGGGTGACCGACAGCTCGTCGCGGGTCGCGGAACCCACTCCGCTGCCCGCCGGGAACTCGACCAGACCGTCCTTTGTGGTCAGTCGCAGCACCTTGGGGCCGCCGGGGAGCGCGCCGGTGACGTCCAGCAGGACGACGTTTCGCAGGCCCGCGCCGACCAGCCGCGACGACTCCGGGATCGCCGCCAGATGCGCGACGACCACCACGAACGGCTCGGTCGTCGTCGGCCCGACGGTCTTGTCGTGGTCGTCGCGATCGGCGACGTCCGGGCCGAGGAGGTCCATCAGCTCGTCATGGTCGGCGGCGAGCAGTCGGAGCGGGCCGGCGGCGTCACGGAGAGTCGGATGGTTGTTGTGCGGCAACCACTTCACCCAGTCCCACTGCGCCTGCGCGGCTTCGGTGGTGAGCACCGCGAGCCGCAGTTCGTCCGGCGAATGGAAGGCGACGAGCTGCGCGAGCATCGCCCGGACCAGCGCGACGGCCGCTTCCGGATCGCCGTCGAACTCGACGCTGGTGAAGCTCCGGAGCCCCACCGCGGTCGGGATCCCGGACAGCGTGCGGTAGGCCTCGGTGAACCGGCGCAGCGAGATGGCCGACAGCGGTTCGAGGTCCTCGATCGGCTTGGTCACCGGCGGCACCAGCTCCAGTGCCGACTGCTGCGTGCCCAGCCCGATCCGCACCCGCGCGAAGTCCTCGTGGCTGATCCGGCGTTCCCACAGTCGCGGCCCCATCGCCAGCGACCACAGCGAATCCGGGGACGGGTTGTTCCAGGCCACCGCGTGCCGCTGGTCCTCGGCGGTCGAACGGGCCCGTTCGCGGACCTGGCCGATGTAGCGCAGATAGTCCCGCCGCTCGGCCTGCATCTTGCGCTTGCGCTCGGCGGCGGCGCGGGACAGTTGCCCGAGGCTCATCGCGATCATGGACACGCCCATGCCGCCGCCGATGACGTAGGTGAACGGCGAACTGCCCGCGACTCCGGAGAACGCCAGCACCATCACCAGCGACCCGATGGCCATCGGCAGCATCATCAGCAGCGAGTTGAAATCGCGCGCCGCCGGTTCCGCCATTACCGGCGGTTCTTGCAGTTCTTCTTGGCCCTCGGGCATTTCCGGGCCCGCGGCGCGCGGGCCGCGCTTGACGGTTTCCGTGCTCATTCGAGCACCCCCGGGGAGCTGCGCCGGGCCGGCTTGCCCCAGGCCGCGTCGTCCTGCCGCAGCAGGTCGGCCATGGTGCGTTCCTCTTCTTCCTCGGTCTCTTCTTCCGCCGTGTCCGGTTCCGGCTCCAGGGGTTCCGGCGCGTCGCCGCAGGTGGGCAACTCGTCGGGGACGACCTCGGCCGGTCCGCCGCGGACCCGCTGGTAGGTGCCGAGCGCGGGTTCCTCGCCGGCTTGGTTCGGCCGCCACGGCTCGTCGCTGCGCTGGACGAAGTCGGTGGTGATTTCCTCGGGACGGTCTTCTGCCGCTGTGGTGACCGGCAGGAGAGCGGGGAGGAATTCGGCGGTGCCCACGTCCCAGGCCGAGGTGTCCTCGTGGTCGAGGGGCTGGACGACCGCGATGCGGACGAGGTCGTTGTCTTTGCTCGTGGTGGCCCAGCCGGTGTTGGCGGGTGCGTCCACAATGGACGAAGGTGCCCAGGGTTCCTGGACTCCGGTGAGCAGTTCAGCGGAGTCCGGTCGTTGGGGCGTGCTGGTCCCGTTGCTGTTTGAGGGGACGATCGGGATGCCAGCGCCGGTCGCCCAGCCCGCCGAGGCGCTTGGCGGGGTTTCGCCGTGCGGGGCGGGGTTTCCGATGCCTGCCGGTGTGCTCGCGGCCCAGGGTTGCTGGACGTCGCCGAGCAGTCCGGCGGAGTCGGGTCGTTCAGCGGGCGTCCCGTTGGCTGTGCTGCCCGGCGCGCCCGGTGCCGGAGGAGCCCAGCCGGTTGATTCGCTCGGCGGCGTCTCCCCGGACGCGCTCGGGTCGCCGACGCCGCCGGGGAGATCGGCCGTCCACGGTTTCTGGACGTTGCCGAGCAGCCCGGAGGAGTCCGGTCGTTCGGCGGCGGGGGTGTTGAGGCCGCTGCCGCCGCCCATGCCGGCGGGCGGGATCATTGGCGGGGTTCCCGGGGTCGGGAGTTGTTGTTCGTGGTTGGCGACGGGCTCGGGCAGTTTGGGCAGGTCGCTTTCGCCGAGTCCCTTCACCCCGGGGCCGCCCGGCTCACTGCCCGGCCCGCCGACGCCGTTGCCGTTCGCGCCGAGGCCGCCCAGCTCAGTGCCCAGCCCGCCCATGTCGCTGCCGTTCGCGCCACGGCCGCCTAAGCCGTCGCCGGTTCCGCCGCCCGTACCGTCGCCGGTTCCGCTGCTCGCGCCGGGCGGCGGGGCCCACTTGGCCGAGGTGAGCGGGGGCGTTTCGCCGTGCGAGTCGGGGTTGCCGATGCCGTCCGGCGGAGCGCTCACCCACGGCTCTTGGACGTTGCCGAGCAGCCCGGAGGAGTCCGGTCGTTCGGCGGCGGGGGTGTTGAGGCCGCTGCCGCCGCCCATGCCGCCGGGCGGGATCATTGGCGGGGTTCCCGAAGCCGCGAGTTGCTGCTCGTGGTTGCCGAGGGGATCGGGCAGCTTGGGCAGGTCGCTTTCGCCGAGCCCCTTCACCCCGGGGCCGCCCGGCTCACTGCCCGGCCCGCCGACGCCGTTGCCGTTCGCGCCGAGGCTGCCCGGCTCACTGCCCGGCCCGCCCAGGCCGTTGCCGTTCGCGCCAGGGCCGCCCAAGCCGTCACCGGTCCCGCCGGGCGGCGGGGCCCACTTGGCCGAGTGCAGCGGTGGCGTGTCGCCGTGAGCATCGGGGTTGCCGACGCCGTCCGGCGGAGGGCTGATCCACGGTTTCTTGATGTTGCCGAGCAGCCCTGACGAATCCGGACGTTCCGCGGCAGGCGTGTTCATTCCGCTGCCGCCGCCCATGCCGCCTGGCGGCACCATCGGCGGAGTCCCGCCACCGGGAACCTGCTCGTGGTTCCCGACCGGATTCGGCAGCTTCGGCAGATCGCTCTCGCCGAGGCCCTTGATCGCGCCCGGACCGCCGACGCCGTTGCCGCTCGCGCCCGGGCCGCCCAAACCATCGCCGGTTCCGCCGCTCGCGCCGGGCGGCGGGGCCCACTTGGCCGAGGTGAGCGGGGGTGTTTCGCCGTGAGCGTCCGGGTTGCCGATGCCGGCGGGCGGAGGGCTGATCCACGGCTTTTTGATGTTGCCGAGCAGCCCGGACGAATCCGGTCGCTCCGCGGACGGCGTGTTCAGCCCGCCGCCACCGCCCATGCCGCCGGGCGGCATCATCGGGATGCCGCTGCCGCCCGGGTTCTGGTTGCCCGGCGGGTTGCTGAGGCCCGGCGGCAGGTGCGCCGGGTTGAGCGCGTTGTTCGCCAGGTTGCCGCCGGAATCTCCCGGGGGCGGCGGAATCGACGCGGGGTTCACATGCCCGGACCCACCCGAACTTCCCGGCGGGGCGGGGACGGACGGCGGGTTCACGTGCCCGGACCCGCCCGAGCTGCCCGGCGGGGCGGGGATCGACGGCGGGTTGACGTGGCCGGACAGGTTGTTGCCGGAAGCTCCGGGCGGAGGCGGGATCGACGGAGACTTGAGGTTGTTCCCTCCCGAAACATCACCAGGCGGCGGGGAAACCTTAGGCGGCTTCACGCTGCCGGAATCGCCCGGCGGCGCCGGGATCGACGGCGGGTTGACCTGCGAACCCGGTGGCTTCTGCAGGTTCGGCGACTTGTTCCCGCCCACCCCGTCAGGCGGCGGCGGAATGGAAGCAGCGGTAATCGGAGGCGGCGTGCCGTTGCCCCCGGGACCCTTGAGGTCGCCCGGCGGCGGTGACACGAGGGCGTTCTTCAACGGCGGCGGCACGTTGCTCCCGCCCGGACCGTTAGGACCGTTGACCCCGTTGGGCGGCGGCGGAATCGCGGCCTTGTTCACCGGCGGAGGAGCACCGTTGCCACCGCCCGGAGGCGGAGACACAGGCGGCGGTTTCGGAGCAGGCGGCGGCTGCGTCACCGGTGGCGGCGGCGGGGAGGCAGGCGGCGGGGGAGGAGTCACCGGCGGCGGAGGCGGCGGAGGAGTGGGCGGCGGCGGAGGAGGCGGCGGTGGCGGGGGAGGCTTGGGCGTGTTGCCGTCACCTCCGCCAGGTGTCGGGGGCGGGGTCGTCTTGCCCGCGTTGACATGCACGGTGTTGTACTTCTGCGCGAGCTGCCCGCCGACCTTGCGCATGTCGTTGGTCATCATCTCGACGGCCTCGGGGAACTGCGAGATGTACGCGCGCCCGTCGCTGAGGTGGTATTTGCTGCCCTGGGCGAGGACCTGGCTGGCGTAATAGCTGTCGATGTAGCGGATCGTGTCCTGCGCCCACTTGAGATACGCCGCGGAATTGACGAGGTTGTTCGGCACATTGTTCGACCCGCCGCCGTCGCCGATCCGGTCCGCCAGATCGGAGAACTTGTTGCCCAGCGCGGTCATCATGTCCTTGAACTTCGTCGCGGCGTCGCCCTTCCACGGACCGTCCGGTCCGGCGAGGGCGGCGGTCTGGTCCTGAATGGACTGAGCGACCATCGCGAGGTTCTGCTGCGTCTCCTGAAACACCCCGGCCGCGTCCTGAAGCGACTGCCAGTTGACGTTGCCGTAGGCCTTGTCCCGGTTGTCCTGGCCGCCCGACAGCGAACCGCCGCCGAGGATCGCCGCTTCGATCTGCTTCCACGTCAGGCCGTCGAAATCCTTCGACGGGTCACCAGTGCTGTTCTGGTTGCCGGTCTGCGTGGTGTCCGGCCAGACCCCGTTGTCGTCCGAGGTGAACCCGTGGGTGTTGTTGTCGTCCGCCATCTTCCCTCGATCGCTTCGAACCTGAGAGACCCCGGCGAGAACCGGGAAAGACCGCCGCCCGTCCGGTCAGGGTTTCTGACCGGCGCCGGTGATGTGGCCGCTGACTGTGTTGAAGTACTGGTTGTAGTCGTCGGCCGACATCTTGTTGACCTCGTCGGCGTTGTCGTACGCCTTCGAGGCCTTGTTCACCGCGTCCGCCACCTCGTCGAGCGCTTTGCAGAGGTCGTGGATCGCGGTGCGGGTGGTGTCCCGCAGCGAGTTCGCGCCCTGGATCGGCGTGAAGATCTTGTTCTGCGCCGTCAGGAACACACCGGGCTTGAGCTGGACGCCGTCGAGTTTCGCCGGCAAATCCTTCAGCGGCCCGTCCGCGAGCGACTGCAGGTTCTTCGCGAACGTGCGCATCGCCTCGGTGTTGACCGCGGTGACGCCCTTGCCCGGATGCTCGGAACCGCCCGGCACCGGCGGCGGCTTGCCGACGTCGCCCGGCGGGATCCACTCGTTCTTCACATCCGGCGGAGCCTGGTCGCCCGGACTGTGGAACTTGCCGTCGTCCGAGGTCTTCTGATGATGGTTCGACGAATCGTTGTTCATCCCGTAGTTCGTGTCACCTGGCGCGACCATGGCCGGTCACCCTCCTTTCAGGTCAGTTGCGGCGGGCGGCGGCGTCAGTTCGAGGCGAACCGCTTGGCGTTGTTGCCCTCGGTGTTCGAGGTGCCCTCGTTGATCTGGCCGAGGGTCTGCGCGGCGGCGTCGAGCGCCTGCGGCAGCGTGAGCGCCGCCTGGTGGCAGTAGTTGTAGGTCTCGTGGAACATGTCCGCCGCGACACCGGTCCAGTTTTCGCGCTGGCCCTCGATGACCGCCTTCATCTGGTCCAGCAGTTCGGTGATCTGGTTCGACTGCTGCTTCGCCTGCCCGACGGTGTCCTGCATGGTCGCGAAGCTGATCTGGAACTGGCCCAAAGCCATGGGAAGCGTCCTTTCGTGGGAAGGAAGGGGATCAGAAGCCCTGCAGGCCGCCGCCGCCGATGACCGTCGCGGCGTTGTTGGCGGTGGAGGTGTTGTCCGAGTCCCGGCTGTCGTACTCGCTCGCCGAGGTCTGCACGTTCTGCGAAAGCTCGTCCAGCTTCTGCACGATCTTGCGGACCGTCTGGTCGAACTGGCCCATGGCCTGGTTGAACACGTTCGCCGAGTCCGAGCGCCAGGTGCCGAACAGCGTCTGCATGGTGCCGTCGACCTTCTGGTTCACCCCGGTGATGTTCTGCCCGGTGTCGCTGATCGTCTGCGCGCCCTTGCGCATGACGCTGGTGTCGACGCGGGCGCCGTCCTGCGAAGCCATGCTTTCTCCTCTGGTCGGGTTCTCCGGATATGACGGACTGGCATGCCAGACCGCCGACGTCGCCGCGGATGCCCTTCGTTCGGCCGATACGACAGAGCACGGGGAGACTGCGGACTTACGGTAAGCGCCGGTCTACGGGTTGTCGCCGCGTTGTTCCCTTCTGAACACCAGTGCGCGGACGGCGGGGCAAGCGGCTCCTCCACCTGGGGGGCGCTGAGCTGCGGCAACGCTTTCCGCGCGATCCGGTTACGCACGAGTGCCCGTTCAGGCAGCGCTGTTGCCCGGGTTCGCGGTTCGCGCTCATGCGAGCGGAAGTCGAGAGTGGACCCTGCTGTGTCCGTTGTGGACAGACAGCTGTCCGTGAGGGGAACCCTGAAGGACTCTGAGTCCCTCAGGGTTCCCCTCACGGACTCGGCTCAGTACTTGAGCGTGAAGGCGAAGTCGCCGGAGAGCTTGCCGCTCAGCCGGACTCCCGACACGACCTTCCCCTCGGCGAGCAGTCGCTCGACCTCGGCTCGGGCGAGGCCGCAGCCTTCAGCGATCAGCCGCACCGGCCGGACCGGGATCCGGGCCGCGAAGCCGACCGAGACGTCGATCGCGTCCTGGCCCAAGTGGTCCGAACCACCGGTGTCGAGCCGCCAGGCGCCGTCCCAGTCGAGCGCGACGCGGTTGCGCCGTTGCAGGACCGGATCCTGGAGAAGCTCGGCGGCGAGGCTGGGATCGTTGTGGTGCAAGCGATCCAGCAGAACCGGGCGGACCGAGCGCACCTTCGTCCGTTCGAACACGGTGAGTTTCGCCGTTTCCCCGCAGCCGGTGCAGAGCACGAGGAGCCAGGCGTCGATGAGTTTGTGGTTGGCGTTGACCCGGAACTTGCCGTCGGCCCGGAAACTTCCGGACGCGCAGGTGTGGCAGCGGCGCCGGACGAGCGGCAGGCAAGTGGGCAGGACTGTCCAGTGATAGAGCACAGGAGTACACCGATTCCAGTGAGAATTCCGCAGCACGAAGTAGCGCGGCGCAAAACGCGGCGCGCGACGGGATCAGAGCTTGGGATGCCTCACGCGATGTACAACGGCACGTCCTCGCCTAGCCGACACTGGTCGGGCGACAGTAGCCGCGGGCACCGGCGCGGCTCCACTGGTTTTCCGGCTGAGCTTTTCCGGCCGAGCGCCGCGGGTCAGGCGTTGAGATAGGCGAGCACGGCCCGCACCCGCCGGTGATCGCCAGTGCCCGCGGACAGCCCCAGCCGGGCGAAGATGTTGCCCACGTGCTTGTTCACCGACGTTTCCGCGATGAACAGCTTCCCGGCGATCGCGCCGTTGCCGTGGCCCTCGGCCATCAGCGCGAGCACCTCGCGTTCGCGCGGGCTGAGCACGTCGAGCGCGTTCGCCGCGTGCCGGCGCGCCATCAGCTGCGACACGACCTCCGGGTCCATCACCGTGCCGCCGGCGGCGACCCGGTCCATGGCGTCGCGGAATTCCTCGATCCGCCCCACCCGGTCTTTCAGCAGGTAGCCGACGCCGGACGCGCCGCCGGCCAGCAGTTCGGCCGCGTAGGCGTGCTCGACGTACTGCGACAGCATCAGCACCGGAAGGCCCGGGATCTCCTCGCGCGCCGCGGCGGCCGCTCGCAGCCCCTCGTCGGTGAAGCCCGGCGGCAGCCGGACGTCCAGCACCGCGATGTCCGGCCGGTGCTCCAGCAACGCGGGCAGCACGTCCGGCCCGCGCTCCAGCACGGCGCACACCTCGTGGCCGACCGTGGACAGCATCAACGCCAGGCCCTCCCGGATGAAGGCGTTGTCGTCGGCGATCACGACACGCACGGCAGCTCCGCCCGCAGCACCGTCGGACCGCCTTCGGGACTGCTCAGCTCGAACCCGCCGTCGAAGGCCGCGACCCGGCGCCGGATCCCGGCGAGCCCGGTTCCGAAGTTCTCCGCGGCGCCGCCCTTCCCGTTGTCCCGCACAGTGATCCTGATCCTCTCCTGGTCGAGCGCGAGCGTAATCCACGCCCGGTCGGCCCCGCTGTGCTTGGCGATGTTCGTCAGCGCCTCGGCGACCGCGAAGTAGGCCGCCGCCTCCACCGCGGCCGGGGCCTTTCCGGTGCCGGAGACCTCGACCTCGACCGGGATCGCGCTGCTCGACGCAAGCGCTTGCACCGCGCCGACCAGGCCGCGGTCGGTCAGCAGCGGGGGATAGATCCCGCGGACGATCGTGCGCAGCGACGCCAGCGAATGCTCGGTCAGCTCCTGCGCGTCGTCGACCAGGCTAAGTGCGTTGGCGGGCTGGTTCTCGAGGGCGTGCTTGATCAAGCCGAGCCGGAGCGAGATGGCGACGAGCCCGGCCTGGGTGCCGTCGTGCAGGTCCCGTTCGATCCGGCGCAGCTCGGCGCCGTGCGCTTCGAGGGCTTCGGCTCGGGTGACGGTCAGCTCTTCGATCCGGCGGGTCTGCCTGCTGCCGCGCGGCGGGCGCAGCAACGCCCGGGCGAGCATCGCGTGCCCACGGGCCAGCAGCGGTGCCAGGAGGACCAGCCCGGCGGCGTACCCCAGGCCGATGCCGGTCGCGCCGAAGGCCTCGGCCCAGCTGGTGACGGGTCGGAACGTGAGGTGTGCGGCGGGCGGCAGGAAGGTCCACCAGATCGGTGCGGTGCCCCAGCAGAGCGCGCCGGACAGCAGGCTCAGCCCGATGAAACACAGCGGGGTGCCGACGATGGTGTTGGCGGCGAGGAATGCCAGGTCCTTCCAGACCGCACGGTCTTTGAGCACGCCGAGCGGCGACGTGGCCGCCGCGTACTTCTCGCCGACCGGCGTGCCCAGCAGCCGTTCGACCCGTTTCCGTTGCGCGCGGGCGAACCGGCGCAGCACCGGGACGAGGAGGACCAGCAGCGGCAGCCCGATCCCGACCAGGCTCAGCAGCAGGCTGCCCGCGGTCAGACAGAAGAGCAGGAGGCCGCCGAGACCGACCGCGGCGCCGACGGCGAGGTACCGGAAGGACGTGCCGAATCCGGCGAGGTAGTCCCGGACGCCGGGCCGGTTCGCCGCCTCCATCCGACCCCCCCGGAAGATCGCAGGTGCAGTTTTCTGCACCTGGGATCTGCAGGATACGTGCTGTCCGGCGGGTTCCCGGCTCCGTAGCGTCCGGGACAAGCAAGATCACCGCACCCGGAGGACGAAGTGGCACGCGAGAAACGGCAACGCCCGGCACCGGCCGAAACCGGAGCCCCGCCGGACGAGGTGGTCTCGCTGCGCTCGGTGCGCAAGACCTACGGTTCCGGCACCGGCGAGGTGACCGCGCTGCGCGACCTGACTGTCCAGTTCGGGCGGGGGTCGTTCACCGCGGTGATGGGCCCGTCCGGCGCGGGCAAGAGCACCTTCCTGCACTGCGCCGCCGGACTCGACCGGCCGACCAGCGGAACGGTGCTGCTCGGCGGCACGGACCTGGCCGGGCTGGACGAGACCGCGCTGACCGTGCTCCGCCGCGAGCGGGTCGGGTTCGTCTTCCAGGCCTACAACCTGCTGGCGTCGCTGACCGTCGCGGACAACATTTCGCTCCCGATGCGGATGGCCGGGCTGACTCCCGACCAGGCCTGGCTGGAGGAAATCGTGTGGTGGGTCGGGCTCGCCGACCGGCTGGACCGGCGTCCGGCCCAGCTGTCCGGCGGCCAGCATCAGCGGGTGGCGATCGCCCGCGCGCTCGCGCCGCGGCCCGAGGTGGTGTTCGCCGACGAGCCGACCGGCGCGCTCGACACCAGGACCGGTCGTCAGGTGCTCGAACTGCTGCGGAAGCTCGTGGACGAGACCGGCCAGACGGTGATCATGGTGACGCACGATCCGGTGGCCGCGTCCTACGCGCACCGCGTGGTTTTCCTCGCCGACGGCGCGCTCGCCGACGAAATGACCGAGCCCTCCCCAGACCGCGTGGCGGAGCGGATGACCACGCTCGGGGAGTGGTGAACTGTGCTCGAACTCGCGGTCAAAACGCTGCGCGGACGTGCTTCCGGTTTCGCGGGCGCGTTCGTCGCTCTTCTCGGCGCGGCCATGCTGGTCACCGCGTTCGGCATTCTCCTGCAGTCCGGGGCGGAAGGCGGGGTGGCGCCGCAGCGGTACGCCGGGGTGCCGGTGGTCGTCGGCGGCCCGAAATCGTTCGACGTGCGGGAAAACGGCAAGACCAAGTCCAAGACGCTCAAGGAACCGGCCCCGCTGACGCGCGAGACCGTGCGGAAGATCGCCGGGACCGACGGCGTCGGCTCGGTGGTGCCGGACGTGAGTTTTCCCGCCGTGCTGGGCGATACGACTGCGACCGGGCACCCGTGGTCGAGCGCCCGCCTCGGTCCGTTCGATCTCGTCAACGGCCGCGAACCGCAACGGCTGGGCGAGGTCGTGCTGGACGCCGGACTGGCCAAGGAGCCCGGGGCTGTGGTCCGGATCCAGACGACCAAAGCCGCCGCCGACTACCGCGTCGTAGGCGTGGCGAAACTGTCCGGTGTGGACGGAGAACTCCGCACTCCCGTCGTGTTTTTCGCCGACGCGGAAGCGGAAAGCTTGGCCGGACGCGGCGACCGGGTGGACGCCGTCGGAGTGTTTCCCCGGCCTGGCGTCGATCCCGACGAGCTGGCCGACCGGCTGACCGCACAGCTGGGCTCCGCTGCGGAGGTGACCACGGGAGACGACCGGAGCCGCATCGAGAACCCCGACGTCGCCTCGGCAAGCAGCTCTCTGCAGGAGATCGCGGGTTCGCTCGGCGGCACGGTGATGCTGATCGCGATTCTGGTCGTGGCAAGCACTCTCGCGCTGAGCGTCCACCAGCGCCGCCGCGAATTGGCCGTGCTGCGCGCGATCGCGGCGACTCCGCGCCAGATCTGGAAGATGCTAGCGGCGGAAGCGCTGGTGTTGTCGGTCGTGGCGTCCGCGATCGGGTGCCTGCCGGGAATCCTCGCGGCGCAACTGTTGCGTGGTGCGCTCGTCCTGATCGGCGTCGTACCGAGCGATTTCTCTTTCTCTGTAGGCATTCTCCCGATGCTCGTCGCAGTGCTGGCCGGGGTGGCGACGGCGCAGATCGCGACGTTCGCGGTGGCGTGGAAAGCCTCGTCGGTACGACCGGTCGAGGCGTTAAGCGACGCCGCCGTCGAGCAGCCAGGAATCAGCGGCGGCCGTCGGACACTCGGCGTGCTCTTGGTGCTGCTCGGCCTGGCCGCGTCACTGCTCCCGGTGTTTTTCTCCGGCGTCTTCGCCGTCGCGGGCGCTGGCAGCGGCGGGTTGATCATGATCGTCGCGGTCCTGCTGCTGGCACCCCCGATCGCGGCGTTCGCGACCCGGCTGCTGGCCAAGCCGATCACCCGGCGGTTCAAGGAATACGGCTACCTCGCCGCCGCCAACACGCGTGCGAACGCGCGCCGGCTGGCCGCCGGGATCGGACCGCTCGTGCTCGCGATCGGGTTCGCCTGCGTGCAGCTTTTCATTCCCGCCACCCTCGGCGCCGCGGCCGCCGACGAGGCCGACGAGGGGATCACCGCGCAGTACACGCTCACCGGCGAGGCGGGCGGCCTGCCAGCCGACGCCGTTCGGGACGCCGCCGCATTGCCGGGGGTGGAGTCCGCGACCGGGGTGACGCGCGTGCAGGTGTTCGCCTCGACGAAGGTGCTCGATTCGCCGGAGATCTTCGACTTTCCCGCGCAAGGCATCACCGTCGACAACGCTACCCAGACGATGGATCTTGGTGTCTCGTCAGGAAACCTCGCCGATCTGCGCGCGGGCAAGGTCGCCTTGAGCGCAAGCGCGGCGAGCACCCTCGGCGTCAAGGTCGGCGAGCAAATCAAGCTGAACTTCCCGGACGGCTTCGCGGCGACCCCGGCCGTCGTCGCGATCTACCAGCGGGGCGCGGGATTCGGCGACGTCACCCTGGCGCACGAGGACGTGTTCGCCCACAGCGCCCGGCAGCTGGACCAGCAGATCCTCGTCCGGGCCCGCCCAGGGACAGATCTGGCGAGGCTGTCCGAGAAATATCCGGGATTGACCGTGTCCGCCAAGGCCGGCCTGTCCGAAGAACAACGCGACGCGGCGACGGCCTCGGTGCTGAGCAGCGCGTTGCCGCTGGTGCTGGTCTTCGCGTACATCGCCCTCGCGGTGGCGAACACTCTGGTGATGACCACGCTGGCCCGGACGCGGGAGTTCGCGCTGCTGCGGCTGGTCGGCATGACGCGGGACCAGGTGCTGAAGGTGCTGCGGATCGAGGCGCTGACGGTGGTGCTGATCGCGGTGGCGGTCGGGTCGGCGGTCCCGCTGATCCCGCTGGCCACGGTGAGCCTCGGCCTCACCGGGTCGCCGATTCCGAGCATTCCGCCGTTGCTGTACCTGGGGATCGTCGCCGCGACCGTGCTGGTGGGCGCCGCGTCGGTGCTGGTGCCCGCGAAGTTCGCGCTGCGCGCCCGGCCGGTGGACGCGATCGGCATGCGCGAGTAGCAGTTCCGCGTCACCCGACCGCGGCGAGTTCCCCTGGTTCCTCCGCGGCCGCCTGCCGGGCGTAGCGGCGCGCCATCGCCGCGCACACGATCAGCTGAATCTGGTGGAACAGCATCAGCGGCAGCACGATCAGCCCGACCTCGGCGTGCCCGAACAGCACCGTCGCCATCGGCAGGCCGCTCGCGAGGCTCTTCTTCGAACCGCAGAACATGATCGTGATCCGGTCCGCGCGGTCGAATCCGAGCAGTCTCGCGCCGCCGCTGGTCGCGCCGAGCACGGCGGCCAGCAGGACGCAGCAGACCGCGACGAGCGCCAGCAGCGGGCCGACGTCCAGCTGGTGCCAGATGCCTTCGGTCATGCCCTCGCTGAACGCGGTGTACACCACCAGCAGGATCGAACCGCGGTCGACGATCTTCAACGGCGCGGAATGCCGCTGCACCCAGCCGCCGATCCAGCGGCGCGCCAGCTGTCCGGCGACGAACGGCACCAGCAGCTGCAGCACGATGTCCAGCACCGCCGAACCGCTCACGCCCGGGCCGTCGGTGGCCAGCAGCAGCGCGACGAGCAGCGGCGTCAGCACGATGCCGAGCAGGTTGGACAGCGACGCGCTGCAGATCGCCGCCGCGACGTTGCCCTTCGCGATCGAGGTGAACGCGATCGACGACTGGACGGTCGACGGCAGCAGGCAGAGGAACAGCACGCCGGTGTACAGCGGTGACGTCAGCAGCCCGGGGGAGAGGAACGACGTGGCGAGCCCCAGCAGCGGGAAAAGCACGAAAGTGGCGCAGAGCACCGTGACGTGCAACCGCCAGTGCCGCATCCCCTCGACCGCTTCCTGGCTGGAAAGCCTTGCGCCGTAAAGGAAGAACAGCATTCCGACGGCGATCTTGGTCGCCACGCCGAACCCGGTCGCCACCGCGCCGGACGCCGGCAGCAGCGAGGCGATGCCTACGGTGACGAGGATCAGGGCGATGAAGGGGTCGATCCGCAGCTTGGCGAGCAAGGCCGAGACGGGGCGGGCGAACGAAGCGAGCACGGTGGATCTCCTTTCCCGACCATTCTCTCGTCGCCGCCGGTCATTCGGAACCCCGATGACCGTACTGACTGCCATTGCGAAAGCCGATAAGATGTGACGCATGCTGGATCCGCGGTTGTGCCGTTCTTTCCTTGCTGTGGCGGAAACTCGCAGCTTCACCGCGGCGGCGAGGCGATTGGGTGTGGGGCAGCCCACAATCAGCCAGCACATCCGGCGGCTCGAATCCGAGGCAGGCGGATTGCTGTTCGCCCGCGACACGCACGCGGTCGACCTGACCGCGCGCGGACAGGCGATGCTCGGGTTCGCCCAGACCATTGTGGACACCGAGGACCGCGCGGCCCGGCACTTCCGCGGCGCGCAGGTGCGCGGCCGGGTCCGGTTCGGCGTGTCCGAGGACTTCGCGCTCGGCGAGCTGCCGGAAATCCTGCGGCGGCTGCGGGAAAGCCATCCGCTGGTGGACGTCGAACTGCACGTGGAACTGTCCGACGTGCTCGCCCGCCGGATCGCCGACGGACGCCTCGACCTGGTGCTCGGCAAACGCCGCCCGGGCGCGCCCGGCCCCGGGCGGCTGCTGCGCCGCGAACCGCTGGTGTGGATCGGCTCGCCGGCGACGGACCTCACGCCGGGTCATCCGGTGCCGCTGGTGCAGTACCCGATGCCGTCGGTCACCCGGCAGCTGGCGGTGGAAACGCTGGAACGCGCGGGCCTGGAATGGCGGGCGGCCTGCCTGACGTCCAGCCTGACCGGCCTGCGCGCGGCGGCGGCTGCCGGGCTCGGAATCACCGTGCACGCACGGAGCCTGGTGCCGTCCGATCTGATCGAATTGCCTGCCGAGCTCGGCCTTCCGGACCCGGGCGACGTCGATTTCATCCTGCTGTCGAGGGACGGCAGCGAGGGCCCGGCAGCGGCGCTGGCGGAGTTCGTGGTGGCGCGGATCGGGTCAGCGGCGCCGTCGTTCGAGGGCTGACCGGAGCCGCAGCAACGCCCGGTGCTGCGCCACCCGAACCGCCCCCGGCGTGGAGCTGACCGCTTCGGCCGCCTCCTCCGCCGACAGCCCGACGACAACCCGCAGCAGCACAATCTCCCGCTGTCGCTCTGGCAGCAACTGCAGCAGCCGAGCCAGCTGCCGATTCAGCTCGGCCCGCAACGCCCGTTCCTCCGGCCCGTCGGCAAGATCGACCGCCTCCGGCAACTCGGCCATCGGCTCGGTCCGGTTCCGCGCGTGCGCCCGATGCGCGTCAGCCACCTTGTGCTGCGCGATCCCGTAAACGAAAGCCAGAAACGGCCGCCCCTGATGCCGGTAGCCAGGCAGCGCGGTCAGCAGCGCCAGGCAGACCTCCTGCGCCACATCGTCCGCCGAGGAATACGCGTCGGCTCCGCCCAGCCGGGCCCGGCAGTAGCGCACGATCAGCGGCTGCACCGCCGCGAGCAGGTCCTGTGCCGCGTCCGGATCGCCCTCGACCGCGGCGCGCACCGGGCCGTCGAAGCCGAATCGGGCGACCGGGACCCGCGGCGCGGCCAACGCGGTCGCCTCGGTTTTCACGCGGGTCAACGCTTCTTCGACGTCGAGCGCCGAGCGCAACGCGCCGACCAATGCGGCGTCGGCTTCGCGCAGTGCGGTCATCAGGGCCTCCTCGCGACCGGCCAGGCCGAGCCGGTACTTCAGCCGTTCCCGGGCGTGGCGCAGGTTCGAGCGGACTGTGGTGCCCGCCATGCCGAGCGCCGCGGCGATCGCGGCGGGCGAGAATCCGTCGAGCGACCAGGTCAGCACCGTGCGCTGGGTTTCCGGCAGTGTCGAGAGCAGTTCGACGCCCCGCGCGTTCCGCTCCACGACCGCGGCCAGCCGGTCGCCCGGCGGATCCGCGGACGGGGCTCCGCCGTCGAACCACGTCTGCTCGGCGGCGAGCCGGACGGCGGTCAGCCGCACCGCCACGCGCGGGTCGCCCGGCGGCGGCCACGTCCCGGTTTCCTGGACGAACGCCTCCACCGCCACCTCGCGCGCGGTGCCCGGCCCGAGCCCGCCCGCGCACAGGAACGCCACGAGGCGAGGGAAATCGCCCCGGAAAAAGCCGTCGAACCCCGCCACGCGCACCCCCTCCCGAACCCGGACCTGTCGAACAGGTGCGGTGGCGCGCCCGTGGGATGTAACGATCCGGTCACGGAAATGTGGTTAAGGGCGGGACTGGCGGGTACCTGACTCGGACGGGCGGTTCGCCCGCGACGGCGGCGGAAGGGGGAAACGGTGCCCGGAAAAGGAAAACTCGGACTCTTCGGGACCGGCGGGCGGTGCGCGAGGGGGCCGTAGCACGCCCCGGCGGCAACCGCGTCCGCGATGTGAGCTGAATCGAAATTTCCCGCGCGGACGGTGATCGGTGGTAACTTGGAAAGCCGGTCGTCCGCCGGGTCCTTCGCGGCCCGGGGCGGTTCGGCCGAAAAGCCCACCGAACACCCTCCGAAGGCATGGCGTGCCCGTGCGCGCGGAGAAGTCGGTTGACCACGGTTCGACAATGAGGACAGGAGGTGAAAAGCAACAATGGAACTCACGGCCACCAGCTGGCTCGCCCGCGCGGCGTGCCAGGACGAGGACCCGGAACTGTTCTTCCCGATTTCCGACATGGGTCCGGGGGCGCAGCAGGTCGCGAAGGCCAAGGCGGTCTGCGCGCGATGCCCGGTCCGCGCGGAATGCCTTTCCTATGCTCTCGACAACGGTCTCGGCAACGGGATCTTCGGGGGAACCACCGAGCTGGAGCGCCGGAAGCTGGTGCGAACCGGCTCCGCCGCCGCACAGCATCGGGTCGCCTGACCGCGAGCCGGTGACCATTTCCCGGCGGCGAGGGCGCTAGCAGTTTCCCCCACCACGACCGGCGCGAAGCCCGGAACTCGGTGGTACCGCCCGGGCGGTGATCGCACACCAGCGATCACCGCCCGGGCGTTTTTATCGCTGATCCGACCGGAAGCGGGTGCGAACCGGTCAGCCGCCGATCCGCCTGAGGCGACCGGTTTCCGCGGTGGCTGTAGCCGGATCAGCAATCATCGGCACAGTTTCTTCGAACGTTTCGGCGAGTCCGTACGGCGTCAATGCCGCTGTTTCGAACGCGGCCATCGCCGTGACCAGTCCGTTTCGCACGGTGAGCACGCAGACGCCGAATGCGCGATAAACGGATTCGCCGGGCCGGCGCAGATATCCGGCGACGGCGGGCTGCCGGTTCGCGCGCACCGGCACCATCCGGAAACTGCCCCGGTAGAACGGCGACTGAGGATCGAAACTCGGCCCGAGCGCGCCGAGAATCCGATCGCGACTGTCGAACCACAACGAATACGGCGGCATCACCGCACGCGCGTCCTCGCTCAGCACGGCGGCCACGGCTTGCACGTCCGCCGATTCGTAAGCGGCGACGAACTTCCGCAGCAGCGCTGTTTCCTCGGCGGTCGTGCTGTCCGGAGCGGACCATTCGGCGCGTCGCGCGGGCAGCTTGGCGCGCAAGGTCTCCCTGCCCCGCTGCAGCGCGCTGTTCGCCGAGGCCACCGAGCCGCCCAGCAGTTCGGCAGTGTCCTTTGCGGACCAATCGAGCACGTCGCGCAGGATCAGCGCGGCGCGCTGCCGCGGCGGCAGCAACTGGATGGTGGCGAGGAACGCCAGTTCGATGGTTTCCCGTTCGACGACCGCGGCGCCGGTGTCGTCCGGCGCCGCGGGGTCGAGCAGCAGGTCGGGAAACGGGCTGAGCCACGGCACGTCGAGCGCGGAGATCTCGCCCGCCGGGTCGGCCGCCGGACCGAGCTGGTCCGGCAGCGCGCGGCGCGGCCGCCGGGCGAGCGCGTCGAGGCAGACGTTCGTGGCGATCCGGTACAGCCACGTCCGCACGCTCGCCCGCCCGGCGAAGCCGCCGCGGCCTTTCCAGGCCCGGAGAAACGCCTCCTGCGTGAGATCCTCGGCCTCCTCGAACGAACCGCTCATCCGGTAGCAGTGCACGCGGATCTCGCGCCGGTGCCGCTCGAGCAGGGTCCCGAACTCCTCGTCGCTGGTCACCCGGGCAACGGTAGCTCGTGAGTGGCTATACCGGTTCTAACCGGCACAGACACTCACGAGGCTGCCTCGTCCGCCAGCCGTTCCAGGCCGCTCTTCGTCTTGAGCGGCAAGTGCTTCAGGAACGCGACCGCCACCACCACGAGCAGCGCGATCGGCGCGCTGATCAGGAACAGATCGCTCGTCGCGATGCCGTACGCGTCCCGGATCACCGCCACGACCGGAGCGGGCAGCTGCGCCAGGTCGGGCACCTTCCCGCCGCCGCCGGCGGACGCGGCCGGGCCGAGCCCGTCGGCGACGAGCGTGCCGACCCGGCTGGCCAGCACCGCACCGAGCGCGCTCACGCCGATCGACCCGCCGAGGCTGCGGAAGAACGACAGCGTCGAGGTCGCCGCGCCCAGATCGGCGGCGGGCACGTCGTTCTGCGTCACCAGCACCAGGTTCTGGTTGAGCATGCCCACGCCGACGCCGAGCACCAGCATGAACAGGCTCAGCTCCAGCAGCGACGTGTGCGCGTCGATCAGCCCGAGCAGGCCGAGCCCCGCCGCCATCAGCACCGCGCCGAGCAGCAGGAACGGCTTCCACTTGCCGGTGCGGCTGATCAGCTGGCCGGACACAGTGGACGACACGAGCAGCCCGAAAATCATCGGCAGGCTCATCAGCCCGGCCACCGTCGGCGATTTGCCGAGCGCCAACTGGAAGTACTGGGACAGGAACACGGTGCCGCCGAACATCGCGACGCCGACCAGGAAGCTCGCGACGGTGGCGAGCGTGACCGTGCGGTTGCGGAACAGCCTCAGCGGCACGACCGGCTCGCGCACCTTCGACTCCACCCACACCGCGAGCACCAGCACGAGCACGCCGGCGGGCACGAGCACCGCGGTCTGCCAGGAACCCCACTCGAAAGTCGAGCCCGCCAGCGACGACCACACCAGCAACGTCGAGACGCCGAGCATGATCAGGAACGCGCCGAGGTAGTCGACGTGCACTTCCCGGCGCAGCGTCGGCAGGTCCAAAGTGCGCTGCAGCAACAGGATCGCGGCGAGCGCGAACGGCACGCCGAGGAAGAAGCACCAGCGCCAGCCGAGCCACGAGGTGTCCACGAGCACGCCGCCGATCAGCGGGCCCGCGACCGTGCCGACGGCGAAGACCGCGCCGAAGACGCCGGAGAACTTGCCCAGCTCGCGCGGCGAAACGATGGCCGCCATGATCACCTGGGCGAGCGCGGTGAGCCCGCCGCCGCCGATGCCTTGGGCGATCCGGCTGAGGATCAGGACGTCGATGTTCTGCGCGAACCCGGCCACCAGCGAGCCGACCACGAACAGCCCGAGCGAGAGCTGGATCAGCAGTTTCTTGTTGTACAGGTCGGAAAGCTTGCCCCAGAGCGGGACGGTCGCGGTCATCGCGAGCAGTTCGGTGGTGACGACCCAGGTGTAGGACGACTGGCTGCCGCCCAGTTCGGACACGATCCGCGGCAGGGCGTTCGCGACCACGGTGGACGCGAGGATGGCGACGAAAATGCCCATCATCAGGCCGGACATCGCCTGCAGCACTTGCCGGTGGCTCATCGCCGCGGGCGCGGGCGATTCCGCGGTGGACAGGGACATGACAGTCCTTTCCGGACTACGAAGGATTTCAGCGAGGGTCGGGCAGGCCGGCGGCAGCGGCGGCGGCGGCCTCGTCGAAGATTTCGAGCAGCGGCTGGGCCCCGTTCCGGGCGGCCCAGCGGCTGAGCGAGGTGTTGAGCACTCCGCCCGCCACCGCGAGCAGCAGCGAGGGGAACAGGTCGTTCTCCGCGTCGGTGCCGCTGCGCTGCGCGATGGCGGCGACCATCGGATCGCGCGAGCCGGAGTTGAGCACGGTCGCGCGGATCAGCAGCGACGGATCGCCGTGGATGATGCGCAACCGGGTCAGCCATTCGTCACGGTCCCGCTCGATGTCGGCGAGGTCCTCCCGGACGGTCGCGATGAACGCCGGAAAGGCGTCGATCCCGTCCGGCTGCGCGACGAACCGGGCGATCGTCTGCTCGGCCCGCTCCGCGTGGTCGGCGTACGCGAGCAGCACGGCGTCTTCTTTGACCGCGAAGTAGTTGAAGAACGTGCGCGCGGAGACGCCCGCCTCCGCGGCGATGTCGTCGACAGTGACCTGGTCCAGACCACGCTCGTCGATCAGCCGAAGCGCCGCGAGAGCGATGGTGCGGTGGGTTTCGAGCTTCTTGCGCTCGCGAAGGCCGGGAGGGGGCACTGGATCAGCGTAGCGAGATCTTGCAGAGTCTGCAAAGTTGCAGTTTGTGAACCAGGGCACGCCCAATGTGGCGTCGGGGAACCCCGCTTCACGAAGCGGTGCGGGAGGCCGGTTCCGGGGCCGTGGCGTCGGTGTCGTCGGGGCGGGCGCGACGGGGGAACAGCGGGGAGATGAGCAGGAACAGTGCGATGACGATCGCCTGGACCACGAGGGCGTCTCGGAAGCTTTCGGTGACCTGGCCGGTGAGTGCGCCGGCGAAGAACACCGTGCTGAACACCGCGACACCGACCGATCCGCCGATCGACTGGACCGCGGACAGGACGCCGGAGGCGGAACCGACCTCGTCGTCGTCGACGGCGCCGAGCACGGTGTTGAACACGGCGGCGATCACGATGCCCGCGCCGATGCCGGCGACGGCGCTGCCCGGCACGATCTGCCAGATCGTGAAACCGGCGGTGTCGTCGAGGGACAGCCACAGCCAGGCGATCCCGGCGAGCTGGACGACGGCTCCGGCCTGCAGCACCCGGCGGCCGAGCCTGGCGGCGAGCAACCCGCCGCTGATGGTGCCGCCGACGGCGGTGCCCAGTGCGACCGGGAGGTTGCCCAGCCCGGCCTGTCCGGCGGTGAAGCCGTGGCCGAGCTGCAGGAAGAACGTCAGCACCAGCTGGGTGCCGATCAGCCCGCCGAAGAACAGCGCGACCGCGACCAGCCCGACGGTGAACGCGGACTTGCCGAACAGGCTCGGGGTGACCAGCGGCGCCCGGCCCCGGCGCACGGTGCGGCGTTGCCACAGCGCGAATCCCGCGTAACCGATCGCCGCGGCGGACAGCGACAGCCACGTCCACAGCGGCCACCCCGAGGACTGCCCTTCGTTGAGCGGCAGGACCAGCAAGGCCGAGGCCGCGGCGACGAGCACGGCTCCCACGACGTCCACGCGCACCGTCCGGGTTCCCTCGCCGCGGGGCACCAGCCGCCAGGCCAACGCCCAGGCGGCAAGGCCGACCGGGACGTTGACCAGGAACACCAGCCGCCAGCCGAGGCCGAACAGGTCCCAGTCGACCAGCGCGCCGCCCAGCACCGGGCCGAGGACGCCGCCGAGGCCGAGCACCGGACCGAACACGGCAAGCGCTTTCGTGAGCTGCCGGGGAGCGAGGTTGTCGCGCAGAATGCCGAGGCCCTGGGGCAGCATCATCGCCCCGGCCACGCCCTGGACCAGCCTGAAAGCGATCAGCAGGCCGATGTCCGGCGCGGCCGCGCACAGCAGCGACGCGAGAGCGAAGGCGGCGAGTCCGGCCAGGAACACCGGACGGCGTCCGTAGCGGTCGCCGAGTCGTCCGCCCAGCACGAGGCCCGCGCCGAGGGTCAGCGCGTAGCCGCCGATGACCCACTGCAGCCCGACCGGGCTCGTCCCCAGCGACCGCTCCAGCGACGGCCCCGCCACATTGACGATCGTCGAGTCGAGCAAGTCCATCAGCTCGACCACGAGCACGGCGGCCAGCAGCCACCCCATCGCCCGCGGCGCGGCCTTCTTCTCGGGTACGGACACGGTTTTCTCCGAATTCTGGTGCTGGCGCTCGTTTTCCGGGCGCGTTCGTACGCCGGGCGGGCATTCGCGCGGAACGAATGCGCCCGGTCGGGGCAGGCGGCGGTCAGCCCTGGGGGAAGGAATCCGCGGTGTCGGTGTAGATCCGCACGACACCGGCCAGGAACGCGTTGACGACGTCCCGGTCGCCGGGTTTCAGCCCCTCGACCAGGCCTTCCACGCCGTGCAACAGCGGGTGCAGGTGGCCGAAGAGCCGCTCCGTCGACTCCGCGACCGGCTCGACCAGCACCTTGCGGCGATCGGTGGCGTGCGGGCGGCGGACGACGTGCCCGGCCTTCTCGAGCCGGTCCACGATGTGCGTGCTCGCCGCGGTCGAGACCCGCAGCCGGTCCGCGAGGTCCTTCGCCGTCAGCGGGCCGTCGGTGGCGAGGTGCTCCAGCGCCGCCAGGTCCGTGGCGTTGATCCCCAAGGCTCCGCTCAGGCGTTGTTCGATCACCCGCGTCAAGGTCCCCACCTCTTGCAGGCGCTCCATCACCGCGTTGCCCACGCCGGGGGATTCGGTTCGCCGCGAGCCGCGGGCTGAGGAGGTCATGGAAGGAAGACTACTAGATAAGTAACTAACCAAGTTAGCGAAATGATGTGACGAACGGCACCGGGTCGGCCGCGACAGCGACGGCACAGCTGGCAGACTCACCGACCGTGAGCGGAACGGTGCTGGTACTAGGCGGACGCAGCGAAATCGGAACGGCGGTGGCCGTCCGGCTGGCGCGCGCGGGTGCGAAGCGGTTCGTGCTGGCCGCGAGGCCGGGTGCGGACCTCTCGGCGCAGACTGCCGAACTGCGCGAGGCGGGCGCGGAGTCTGTCACGACTGAGGACTTCGACGCCGACGATCTCTCCGCACACCGCCCGCTGCTCGACCGGGTCATCAAGGAACACGGCTCGCTCGAGACGGTCGTGCTGGCGTTCGGCATCCTCGGCGACCAAGCCCGCGCGGAGACCGACGCGGCGCACGCCACCGCGATCGTCCACACCGATTACGTCGCCCAGGTGTCCGTGCTCACTCACACGGCGGAACTGTTGCGCACTCAGGGTTCTGGAAATCTGGTCGTCTTCTCGTCGGTCGCCGGGATTCGCGTGCGACGGGCGAATTACGTGTACGGCTCGGCGAAAGCCGGGCTCGACGGGTTCGCTTCGGGACTGTCCGACGCACTGCACGGCACCGGCGTGCACCTGCTGCTCGTGCGGCCGGGCTTCGTGATCGGCCGGATGACCGAAGGAATGTCGCCCGCGCCGTTCTCCAGCACCGCCGATCAGGTAGCCGACGCGACAGTTTCCGCCTTGCGCCGGCGTCGTGAAGTGGTGTGGGTGCCGGGCATGTTGCGCTTGGTGTTCGCGGCGATGCGGTTCGTGCCGCGCGCGGTGTGGCGGCGGATGCCGCGCTGAACTCCCTGTGCCCGAAGGGATACCGGCTGTCGCGGCGCACTCGGCCGAACGGGCAGCATCACATCTTCGCGACAGGTTTCTCAGGCTATTCCCAGCTAACGCGGTGATCCTCGAACGCGGGGGTCGAAATCCGTCCCCGGGGAAGCGAGGAACCGGCCGTGCTGATCACGTCCCGGGGCCGCCGGATCGGCGGCCGTGCGGTGCTGGGGGTGGTGTCCACCCTCGTGCTGGGCGCCACCGGATTCGCGTGGTCGCAATTGCACTGGCTCGACACCAGCCTCGTCACCGCCGACGTCATCCCGCCTTCGGCGCAGGTTCCGGACACTCCGGCCGGGGAACCGCTCACCGTCGCGCAGAACATCTTGTTGGTAGGTCTCGATTCCCGCACCAAACCGGACGGAACGCCGCTGCCGCAGAACGTGCTCGACGCGCTGCACGCGGGCGGGAGCGACCAGGGCGGCAACACCACGGACACGATGATCGTCGTGCACGTCCCGGTCGGCGGGGCGGCGGCGACCGCGATTTCGATCCCGCGCGATTCCTATGTGGACATTCCGGGTTACGGCAAGCACAAGATCAATTCGGCCTACAGCCGTGCCCGCGCCGATCAACGGGGAAAGCTTGCCCAGCAAGGGATGAGCGGGCCGCAGCTGGAGGTGGCCGCCGACGCCGCCGGTGCGAAGTCGGCCATCGCCGCAGTGCAACAGCTCACCGGGCTCACCATCAATCACTACGCCGCGGTCAATCTCTCGGGCTTCGCCGCGTTGAGCCAGGCGGTCGGCGGAGTGCAGGTATGCCTGAAGGCTCCGGTGAACGATTCCTTCTCCGGAGCGAATTTCCCCGCCGGTGTGCAGACGATCTCCGGCACCCAGGCGCTCGCCTTCGTGCGGCAGCGGCACGGCCTCCCGAACGGCGACCTGGACCGGATCGCGCGGCAGCAGGCGTTCATGTCGGCGATGGCGAAAACTGTCCTCGGCTCCGGCACCTTTACTGATCCCTCGCGGCTTTCGTCCCTTGTGGACGCTCTGGAAGGTTCGGTCACCCTTGACCACGGCTGGAACCTGTTGAGCTTCGCCGAGCAACTGCACGGCCTCTCCTCGGGCGCGATCGCGTTCGGCACGATCCCGGTGCAGAGCCTGTCGCTGGCCACCCCGGCCGACGGCGACGCGGTGAAGGTGGATCCGGCGCAGGTGAAGCAATTCGTGCAGACGCAGATCAGCTCGCCGGACGTCTCGGCGTCCGGCGGAACGGCTGATCCGGGCACGGTCCACCCGTCGTCGAGCGGCGGCGCGGTGCGGCCGATCGCGGAGACCGCCACGCCGACTCCTCCGGCGGGCACTCCGGCGCAGCCGAAGATGACGACCGCCAGCGGATGCGTGAACTAGGCCAGCGGCAGCGCGATCGTGAACGCGGCTCCGCCCTCGGGAGCCGGGCCGGCCGTCAGGGTCCCGCCCATTCGCGTCACCAGCCCGTGCGCCAGCGCCAAACCAATGCCGGATCCGACCGGGCGGCTGTCGCGGTACCGGGCATTGAGGACGCCGCGTTCAAAAGCCACCGGGTAGTCCGCCGGGGCGAGCCCCGGGCCGCCGTCTCGGACCGACAGGTGTGCGTGGCCGTCCGCGACCGTCAGCGCGAACACCATCGGCGCGCCGGCGGGCGTGACGCGTAAAGCGTTCTCCGCCAGACCGTCCACGACCTGGTGCAGCCGCCGGGCGTCGGCGGTGACCATGGCGGCTTCCGGCGGAGACTGCACAGTCAGCGAGACATCGGCGCGGGCGCAGCGCAACTGCCACACCTCCGCGCAGTCTCGAACCAGCGCGGCGAAGTCGAAAACATCAAGGTCGAGCTGGAATTCGTCAGCACCGAGGCGGGCGAGCTCCAGCAGATCGGACACCAGGCGCTCCAGTCGTTGCGCCTCGCGGTGAATCGTCTCGCCGGCGCGGCGGGCGTCCGGTCCTTCGGCGACTCCGTCGGCGATCGCCTCGGCGAAACCGGTCACGGCGGTCAGCGGGGTGCGAAGTTCGTGCGACACCGACAGCAGGAATTCCCGTTGGCGGGCTTCGCTGCGGGCCAGCGCGTCGGCGAGTTCGTTCAGCGAGCCCGCGACTTGCGCGACTTCGGCGGGCCCTTCGACCGGCACCCGGACGTCGCGGCGGCCCGCGCTGAGACTGCCCGCGGCGGCCGCGGCGCGGCGGAGCGGGCGGCCGAGCAATCGTCCGGAGACATATCCGGCGACGGCGGCGACCACAAGCCCGATGCCCAAGGCCAGAAGGATGTTGCGCAGCAACGCGTGTTGGGTCGCCTCGGCGCTGCGCACCGGCTGCACGAGCGCGAACGCCGCCTGCGGGCCGACCGGGCGCACTTCCACGAGGTAATCGACATCGCCGATCGCGACCCGCGCCGAATGGTCCTTTCCGGACGTGAGCCCGGCCCGTTCCGCCGCGCGCACCGCGGTCGCCTGTCCGGAATTCTGGCCGTTGTCCCGGTGCACGACGACCTCGATGCCTTGCCCTCGCACGACCGCGGCCGCCTTGCCGATCGCGAGCCGGTTGCCGATCCCGGCGTCGTCGAGCTGCCCGGCAACGACGTCCGCCTGATCCCGCAGCGACTGCTGCAGCACCGAATCCGCGGTGTTGCGCACCAATCTGGACGCGACGAGCCCGGCCACCAGCACCGCGATCCCGGCGACGGCCAGGCACACCACGGTGATCCGGAGCGCGAGCGTGGTCTTCATCCGGCGTCCGCCGCGTACCCGATGCCGCGAACTGTCCGGATTGGACTGTCGTCGCCGAGTTTCGCCCGCAGCTGCGCGACATGCACGTCGACGGTGCGGGTCCCGGCCGCGGCGGCGTAACCCCAGACCGCGCTGAGCAATTGGTCGCGCGACAGGACTTGGCCGGGATGGCGCAGCAGGTAGGCGAGCAGATCGAATTCGGTGGAGGTGAGCGTGATCTCGGCTTCGCCCGCCCAAGCGCGACGGCCCGGCACGTCAATGCGCACGCCGCCGCAGGCGAGTGTCGTGGATGGACTGCCGGACGCTCGGCGCAGCACAGTCCGTACGCGGGCGGCGAGTTCGCGAGGGCTGAACGGTTTGGCGAGATAGTCGTCCGCGCCGATTTCGAGGCCCAGCAAGCGATCCAGCTCGTCGTCGCGGGCCGTCACGAACAGCACCGGCGTCCAGTCGCCCGCCGCGCGCAAAGCCCGGCAGATCTCGATGCCGTCCATTCCGGACAGTCCGATGTCGAGCACCACCGCGACCGGCCGCAACCGGCGGATCGCCGCGAGCGCCTTCGCGCCGTCCGGCTCGACCTCCACCCCGAACCCGTCGCGCCGCAGGTAAAGCGCGGCGAGCTCGGCGATCGCGGTCTCGTCCTCCACGACGAGGACGAGACCGCGGCCAGCTGACCCCATGCGGGCTCCCGTTTCTCCGGCAGGCTACGTCGGGGGAAACGGTACGCGCGTCACCGCGACCCGTCGCCCGCCATGTCGGACTGGATCGAGTCCAGCGTGGACTGGATGCCGCTCAGCTCGCCGTTCGGCGCCGCCCCCGACGACGGCGCCGAACCGTTGTCGCACGCCGCGCAGCCGAGCCCGACGACGACAGCCGCGGCGGCGACCGCGATCAGCCGCTTCACTTGGGCGCCTGGCAATGCGCGGCGGCGAAGGCGTCAAGCTGCTTCGTCGCGTTGGTCAGCTCGCCGATCCGGCTCTGCCGCTTGTCCGCGCGCTTCTGCAGCCGGTCGGCCTGCGCGGCGTGCCCCTTGGTGCGGGCGTCGTTCGCGCGCGCCTTGAGGTTCGCGACCGACCCCGAGACCTCGGGTCCGCCGTTGATCCGGTTGGTCAGGTTCTGCGCCTGCTTGCGCAGTTTCGGCACCCAGGCCGTGCACATCTGCTGCACTTCCTGCGGGCTCAGCGTGACCGGGGCCGGAGCCGGAGCCTGCGTGTCCGCGCTGGCGATCGGCGCGGCCACGAGCAGCCCGGCCGCGATCCCGCAGCCCGCCAGTGCCATCCGCCTCGTTCCTCGCATCGTTCTCGTCCTCCCGTGTCGGTGTTCCCGGTGACCACCGTCGCGCGCGGGTGTACGAGGGATGTGGGACGAATGTTCGGGTTCGGTAAACCCTGCTGACCCGGGGGAGTGTTACTCTCTTGCGGAGAGCGAGGAGGCCGCCGTGCTGGGAAATCCGTACGACCGCGACTGCCCGACGCGCCAGCTGCTCGACCGGATCGGCGACCAGTGGACGGTGCTGATCGTCGGAGCCCTGGTGGACGGCCCGCTGCGGTTCACCGAAATCGGCAAGCGCGTCGAGGGAATCTCGCAGAAGGTCCTGACGCAGACCCTGCGCAGCCTGGTCCGCGACGGCATCCTGATCCGCACGGCGTACCCGGTGATCCCGCCGAAGGTCGAGTACGAGCTGACCCAGCTGGGCCGCAACCTCGCCGAACCGCTGGAACTGCTGGACCGCTGGGCACGCCGGAACATGGACCAGGTGACCGCCGCCCGCGCGGCTTACGACGCGGAGAACGCCGCTACTGCTTCTTGAGCGGGGCGCTTCCGGATCCTCACCGGAAAAGACGGAAGAACCCGCGCACCTGCTCGACCAGCGACTCCGGCTGCTCCAAGGCGGCGAAGTGCCCGCCACGCGGCAGTTCCTCGAACCAGCGCAGGTCGGTGAACCGCAGTTCGGCCTCCCGCCGCGACGGGCGGGTGATGTCGCGCGGGTAGACCGACAGCCCGGACGGCGCGGTCACCTTGTCCCGGAAGCCGGCGAAGCTCTCCCAGTACAGGCGCGCCGACGAGGTCGCCGACGCGGTGAACCAATAGACCGAGATCTCGTCGAGGATCTGCTGCCGCGACAACGCGTCCTCGGGGCGGCCGTCGTTGTCCGTCCAAGCCCAGAACTTCTCGGCGATCCAGGCGGCCTGGCCCGCCGGGGAGTCGGTGAGGGCGTAGCCGAGGGTCTGCGGCCGGGTCGCCTGGAGCGCCGAGTACCCCCGGCCGGTGCGCTGCATTTCCTTCTCGGCCTCGAGGTTCGCCAGCTCCGCGGGCGTCGGGTCGGCGAACGTGCCCGCCGCCACGGAACCCAGATTCAGATGGACGCCGGCGACCCGCTCGGGCGCCACCTCGCCCAGCGCGCCCGAGACCGCCGAACCCCAGTCGCCGCCCTGCGCGCCGTACCGCTGGTAGCCCAGCGAAACCATCAATGTGTCCCAGGCGCGCGCGATGCGCGTGACGCCCCACCCGGTCGTCGACGGCTTGTCGCTCCAGCCGTAGCCGGGCAACGACGGCGCGACCACGTGGAACGCGTCCGCCGGATCCCCGCCGTGCGCGCGCGGATCGGTCAGCGGGCCGAGGACCTCCAGGAACTCCAGCACCGAACCCGGCCACCCGTGCGTGAGCACGAGCGGGAACGCGTCCGGCTCGGGCGAGCGGACGTGCAGGAAGTGAATGCCCAGCCCGTCGATCGTGTCGCGGTACTGCGGGAAGGCGTTCAGCCGCCCGGCGAACCCGAAGTCGTAGTCCTCCGCCCAGCTGCGGCACAGCTCCCGTGCGTACGCCAGCGGCAACCCCTGCGACCAGTCGTCCACCGGCTCGGACTCGGGCCACCGGGTCCGGCGCAAGCGGTCGCGCAGATCCGCGATCTCGGCTTCGGTGATGCTGACCTCGAATGGCTCGGCGGACATCGCGAGGCTCCTTACTGGTCAAGGCCCCTTCCGCACGGGAGCGTTCCTGCCAGGTATGTTGTGACATGCTAAAGCGGATTTGCGTGTAACGCTACGGGCCAGTGAGGAGACACGTCAAATGCCGGATGCGTATCACAGCCCAGCAGCGATCGAGACAGCCGTCGACCTTGCCAACACCTTGCGCCCGATCAAGGGAGAGGATGCGCTCGAGACCGTGGAGCAGCTGCGAGCCTTCCTCGACGAGCATCCCGAGGCAGGGCCGCCGAGGACGGTCGCGAACCAAGGGGCCGGTCCGCGCCGGCTCACCCGCGCCGACCTGGCGGAAGTCCGCGCGTTGCGAGAAACGGTGCGTGCCGTGCTGGAACGAGCGGCCACCGACCCGGTCGAAGCCGCGGCCCTGATCAACGACGGCCTCCGTCGCAGCCAAGCCACCCCGGCACTGCGTCACGAGGACGGTCGTTGGCGGACCGAGGTAACCTCCGACACCGACCGCTGCTCGGCGCACCTGGCCGCGGCCACGCTCAGCGCACTGGCCTCCGTGATCGCCGCCCTCGGTCCGGCCCGTCTCGGCGTGTGTGCCGGGCTGAACTGCCGGGCCACGTTCGTTGACCTGTCGCGCAACGGCTCGAAGCAGTACTGCACCCGTAACTGCGCGCACCGGGCCAGCGTCGCGGCCTACCGGGGCCGGCGAAGCGCGGATTGAGCCCCGCGACCGTCGCAGAGGGTCAGGGCTGCCGGAGCACGTTCGTCAACGTATGCGCCTCCTTGAGCAGCAACGCTCCCAGTTCAGCCCGGCGCTCCTCCCGGAACCGCGACTCCACCCCAGTCAACGTCAACGCCCACGCGGGTTCCCCGGCCGGCGTGAACACCGCCGCCGCCATCCCCCAGCTTCCTTCGACCACCAGCCCGGGATTGGTCGAATACCCGTCCTCCCGCGTCCGCGCGACCCGGGCCCGCACGTCCTCCGCCCGGTGCGCCGGACCCCATTCGCCGGTGAGGTCCACAGTGGACAGATACTCCTCGACCTCCCGGTCCGGCAGCATCGCCAGCACCACCAGCCCCGCCGACACCACGCCGAGCGGGAAACGGGCGCCCTCGTACAGCACGAACGACCGGATCGGGAAGTCGCCGTCCTCGCGCAGCAGGCAGACCGTCTCGTTGCCGCGGCGGGCGGAGAAGAACGCGCTTTCCCCGGTGGCCGCGGCCAGCCGGTGGACGCTCGCGCGCGCCTGCTGCGTCACGTCGTAGCGCGGGGCGGCGGCCTCGCCCAGCAGGTACAGCTCCGGGCCCAGGTACCAGCGGCCGCTTTGCCGGTCCCGGTCGACGTAGCCCTCGGCGGCCAGCGACGCGAGCAGCCGGTGCACCGTCGGCCGGGCCAGGCCGCACTGGCGCGCCAGCTGCGAGGTCGACGCTCCGTCGCGGTAGGTGGACAATGCGCGCAGGACCGCGGACACCCGTCCGACTACGTGGTCAGGAGGCGAGGTGGGCACGGAGAAGAGGGTACGTCCGCTCAGTGGACGCATCGGGCGCGGGTGTTCGGTGCGCGAGAGGTTTGCCGGGGATCCCGGCGTGTCGGTTGACCCGTTTCGCCTGCGCTGGGTTGTATGCGGGGACTGACCACTCACCGAACGAAGTGGAGAGGATGCCGTGCCGACGAAGTACCGCAGCGCCGCGGAGGCCCTCGACGGGCTGCTCGAGGACGGGCTGACGATCGCGGTCGGGGGCTTCGGCCTCACCGGGAACCCGAACGACCTCATCGAGGCGGTCCGGGACTCGGGCGTGCGCGATCTGACGATCGTCTCGAACAACATGGGAGTCGACGGGGCCGGGCTCGGCATTCTGCTCGACAACCGGCAGGTGCGCCGGGTCGTGGCGTCGTACGTGGGCGAGAACAAGCTGTTCGCGCAGCAGTATCTCGACGGGACCGTCGAGGTCGAGTTCACCCCGCAGGGAACGCTCGCCGAGCGGATGCGGGCGGGCGGCGCGGGGATCCCGGCGTTCTACACCAAGTCCGGGGTCGGCACGCCGATCGCCGAGGGCAAGCCGCACGCCGAGTTCGACGGGGTCACCTACGTGCAGGAGCGCGGGATCGTCGCCGACCTTTCGCTGGTGCACGCGTACGTCGCGGACCCGGCCGGGAACCTGATCTACCGGTACGCCTCGCGCAACTTCAACCCGCTCGTCGCGACGTGCGGGAAGGTGACGATCGCCGAGGCCGAGCAGGTTTCGGACGAGTACCTGGATCCGGAGCGGATCACCACGCCGGGGATTTACGTGCAGCGGCTGATTCAGGCGACTGCGCGGGAGAAGCAGATCGAGAAGCGGACCGTGCGCGTGCGTGAGGAGGCGTCGGCGTGAGCTGGAACCGGGACGACATGGCCACGATCGGGGCTCGCGAGCTTCGCGACGGCGATTACGTGAATCTGGGGATCGGGATTCCGACCCAGGTGGCGAACCATATTCCGGACGGTGTGCAGGTTACGTTGCACAGCGAGAACGGGATTCTTGGGTTGGGGCCGTTTCCTTGGGAGGGCGAGGAGGACCCGGACCTGGTGAATGCCGGGAAGCAGACTGTGACGTTGCAGCCTGGGGCCAGTTTGTTCGATTCCGCTGAGTCGTTTTCGATGATTCGCGGCGGGCATATCGATCTGGCGTTGCTCGGGGCGTTGCAGGTGGGGGCCAACGGGGATTTGGCTAACTGGACTGTGCCCGGGGCGCTGGTCAAGGGGATGGGCGGGGCGATGGATCTTGTCGCCGGGGCTCGTCGGGTAGTGATCATTACTGATCACACTGCCAAGGACGGGACGCCTAAGATTGTCGAGAAGTGCACTCTGCCCTTGACTGGGGCTGGGGTGGTGAATCGGATTATCACTAACTTGGCTGTTCTTGATGTTACTGAGGACGGGTTGAAGTTGGTGGAGTTGGCTCCTGGGGTTTCTCTTGAGGAGGTTCGGGAGAAGACTGGGGCTCCGATCGCGGAGTAACTGCGGTTGGGTATTCCGAGAGCCTCGGTGGCGGGCATCCCGAAGCCCGATTGTGCTGACGGAAGGCGGGGGTTTGTCAAGGCGGGAAAGATGCCTTGACAAACCCCCGCCTTCCGCAGGGCGGCTTCGTATCGGGATGCAGGGTGGGGTCTGGATGCCCTAGGCGGGCAGGTGCGGCTTGCTGGAAGTCCGTGAAGGGCTCCTTGAGGGAATATTATTACAAAAAGGTTGCCAAAACGGAAGATTATAGGGTTTAATAGCGGGGATGGTTAAGACTACGAAA
>NZ_JBHZAG010000046.1:0-75210 GCF_042754125.1 Amycolatopsis sp. NPDC059235 | reverse complement strand
TTTTTATACTCCACTGTTGGGTATTTACTTCAACCTCTCCGTGTGGCCATTTTTTGGGGGGGTGGGGGCGGCGGGCCCCGCCGCCGGGGGTTGGCCCCGGCCCCCCGCCGCCAGCACGGCCACGTCAGGGCTGTCGCCGCACACTGTCGGCCCGACTCGGCTCCGGAACGATTCCAGCGGGATGTGCCTCGCGATCTGGCACACCAGCGAGGAAGGCGCCCTGGTGTTCCAGTCCCCGTGCCATGCGGAGTTCAGCGACCAGTACTGGACCTACCAGAACGACCTGACGCTGGTGAACAAGTTCAGCGGCAAGTGCCTCGCGATCCGGCACGCCGTTGACGAGGACCCCAGAACGTTCCAAGCCTCCTGCCATCCGGAGTCAGCCGACCAACGCTGGTTCGCGCCGGGAGACGGGACGCTTCGCAACCAGCTCAGCGGCAAGTGCCTCGCACTCCGGCACCCTGACGAGGACGGCGACGCCGCGGTGCAGGCCTCCTGCCGTCCGCGAGCCGCCGAACAGAGATGGGCGGTCATCGGCTAGCTGACCGGTGTCCGGGTCGCGAAGAAATCAGGCGTGCCGGAACGCGGCGCACCCGCCGGTTGTCCCGGCATGCCTGCCCGGAGAAATGGGTACTGGCGAACGATCGAACGAAATCGCCCCTATTCCGGAGACAGCGGAGTTCTTCGGAGTGGAATTGACAGTGGCTGAAGTCGGCAATGCGGCGACCCAGGCGAACGGCAATGACGCCGCCTAACCTGTTCGCTGGGAGCAGCAGCCGGACATTGATCACAAGAAAGCACCCCCGTGATGCGCCCGAAACGCGACCAGAGCGGAATTTCGGCGGAGCAGCCGGCGCCGTCGTCGCCCCAGCACCGGCTGCGGCACCGGACCGCCGCCCGACCACGAGTCATTGCCGCGGATCAGCCGCGCCCTCACTGCGGCGGTGCATCGCGCGATAGCGACCAGGAGCATGACCCACGACCCGCTTGAAAGCGCGCGCGAAGGCGAATTCCGAGTCGTACCCGACCTTCCGGGCGATCTGGCGCAGGGGTGCTTGGCCCTCGCGCAGCAGCCGCGCGGCCACGGTCATCCGCCAGATGCCGAGGTACTCCATGGGGGTGTGGCCGGTCGTCGACGTGAATCGGCGGCTGAACCGGGCACGCGGGAAGCCGACGGCGTGCGCGAGCGCCTCGACGGTCCAGGGTTTGCCGGGGTCGTCGTGCAAGAGCGCGAGTGCGGGGCCGACTGCGGGGTCGTGGAGGGCGTGGGCCCATCCGACCAGCTGGTCGGGCTGGCCGAGAAACCAGGACCTCAGGGTGTAGGTGAACAGCAGGTCGAGCAGCGAGGCCACCACGGCGGGCGTGCCGCGGCCGGCCTGGTCGACCTCGGTGGTGAGCAGGTGGACGGCGGCGGCGAGGCAGGTGCCGCGCATCTGGCTCGCTGTCACGTGCACGACGTCGGGCAACGAGGCGATGAACGGGTGCTGCGGCGCCGGTTCGAGCAGGTACGCGCCGCAGACCAGGACGGTCTCGGGGCCGTCGCCCTCGATGACGAGGTCGGTGGCCGACAGTTCCTCCAGGTCGGCGCCGAACAGTTCTCGCACGGTAGGAGCCGGCTGGCCTGGGGTGTCGGCGGCAACGTGTCCGGCGCCGGACGGAAGCAACGCGACGTCCCCTTGGGCGAGATGCAGCGCCTGGCCGCCGTCGGGGACCAGCACGCAGGAACCGGCGATCACGACGTAGATGGTGGCGATCGACCGCGACTCGAACGCGATGCCCCAGGGCGCACGCAGCAGCGCCCTGCCGTAGACGACGCCGCCGCGCCGGAGGGCGGCGACGATGTCGCCCACGACCTCGGCCACATGGTCGCGCTCACGGCCGACCGCCTTCACCGTCATACCCGATTCGCTCCGGCACGGCGCCGATCGGATATGAATCTGGCGAGAACTGTCATGGCGTGCGTCGATGACCCATTCATACGGTGATGTGGTTGCCGATTCGACCTTACCTTGCGAGGAGCGCGTGCCAACCACAGTTCTTGTTCTCGGCGCGACCGGCCGCACCGGGCGCCGCGTGGTGTCCTTGCTGGCCGAACGGGGACACGCGATCCGGGCGGCGAGCCGGACGCCGGGGAGACCGGAGGGTTCGGTGACGCCGGTCCGCTTCGACTGGAGCGACCCGGCGACCTACCAGCCCGCCCTGGAAGGCGTGGACGCGATCTACCAGTGGTTCCCGATCCGCCCCGACACCACGGCAGAGGTCGCGGCGCTGCTGGACGACGCCAAGAGCGCCGGGGTTCGCCGCGTCGTTCACCTGTCGAACATGACGGCGCATCTGTCCGGAGAATGCTTCCCGACGCACGGGGTCGAGCGCTTCCTCGAAACCGGGCCGGTGCCCGCGACGATCCTGCGTCCCAACGTCTTCGCCGAGAACTTCTCCGAACACCCCGCGATCCTGCAGGGCATCCGCACCGGCGTCGTCTCGGTTCCCGCGGGCGAGGGCCGGGTGGCGCCGATCTCCGTCGAGGACATCGCCGCCGTCGCCGCGGCCGCGCTGACCCAGGGCGGACATCAGCACCAGACCTACTCCCTGACCGGACCCCATTCGCTGTCCTTTTCGGACATGGCCGCGATCGTGGCCGAGGCCGCGGGAAAACCGGTGCGGTACCAGGCGATGGACCCGGCCGAGTTCCGCGAAGCCCTGCTCGGCGGAGGCACTCCCGGTCAGGTCGCGGACTTCTACGCCGCCATGTACGAAGGCATCCGCAACGACTGGGCCGCCGACGTGACCGACGACGTCCAGCGGATCACCGGACGGCCGCCGGTCTCCTTCGCCGACTATGCCCGCGCCGCGGCAGCCCTGTGGCGCTGACCAGCCGTTCCCCAGCCCGCTCGATATTCCACAGTGGACACTCCGAAGCGGACGACGAGCCAGCCCGACAGGGTCAGAAACGTCCGAACGCAGGCGGGCGTTTCTGGATGAACGCGTCGATGCCCTCCCTCGCGTCCGGAGTGTCGAACAACCTGCCCAGCGCTGATTGGTCCTCGGCGAGCGCCGTCTCCAGATCCTGCTCCGCCCCCTCGTCGATGCGTTGTTTCGCCGCGCGGGCGGCCTCGGCAGGCAGGAGCGCAAGCGTCGTGGCGAGTTCCAGCGCAGCGGCGGGCAGGTGGTCTGCGGCGACGACCTTCGCGACGACCCCGCGCGCGAGCGCCTCGTCCGGGTAGACGGTGCGTCCGGTCAGCACCAGTTCCTTCGTCCACCTCGGGCCGACCTGGCGGGCCAGTCGTTGCGGACCGCCTCCGCCGGGGATGAGGCCGAGTTTGATTTCCGGCAGGCCGAAGCGGGCGCTCTCCGAGCAGAGGATGACGTCGCAGCAGAGGGCGATCTCGAAACCGCCGCCGAAGGCGTAGCCGTTGACTGCGGCGATCGTCGGTTGCGGCAGTGCGCTCAGTGCGTCGAACACCACTCGCGAGCGTCGTTGGTATGCCTCGAATTCGGCGCGCGAGGAAGTGCCGTACTCGCCGATGTCCGCGCCCGCCACGAAGCCCTTGCCCGTTCCGGTCAGGATGACGGCGCGCACGGCTGGGGCGTCGCGCAGGGCCGTGATCTCGTTCCCCAGAGCCGCGATCAGCGAACCGGAGAAGGCACCGAGCTTGTCCTCGCGCTCGATCCGCAGGATCCGGACCGCGCCCTCGTCGCGCACGACCAGGTTGGGGTGGACGTCAGTCATGGGCGGCACTCCTCGCAGCCGGGGTCGTGAAGCGGGCGATCTCTTCGTCGGTCAGCACCTCGCGCAGCACCTCCGCGGTGTGCTCGCCGGCCCGTGGCGGGGCCGAGCGGAGCTGCCACGGCGTCTCGCTGAGGGTGACGGGACATCCGATCAGCGAGATCGGGGATCCGTCCGGACCTTCGGTCGTGATCAGGAGGTCCGAATCCTGCTCCCGCAACTCGGCGACGGCCTCCGCGGTCGTCCGCACGCGCGCCGCCCAGAGTCCTGCGGCGCCCAGAGTCTGGACCCAATGCGCGGCGGGCTCCTTGCGCACGAGCGACTCCAGGCGACGTTTGACCTCGTCCCGGTCCGCCCAGGCGTCGAGATCGGCGAGCGACGGGTCGCCCACTACGTCCGCGACGACGTCCAGCGGGGCCATCGCCAGCGCGATCCAGCCGTCCTGTGCCGCGTAGACGCCGAACGGCGCCGACAGCCACGCCTGGCCGATGCCTTCCGCGGACCGCTCGTAGCCGCCGCTCTGGTTGAGGAATGCCGAGATTTCCTGGCACTGCATGGCGATGGCGGTCGAGTAGAGGTCCACCTCGACGCGCTGCCCGATCCCGTGCCGCTCCCGCGCGACGAGCGCCGCGAGGATCCCGTTCGCGAGCGTGAGCGCGGTGGCGTGGTCGACGATCGCCGTCCCCGCGGGCGTCGGCGGGTCGCCGCGCCGGCCGGTGGCCGCTGCCAGTCCCGACATCGCCTGGATGAGGAGGTCCTGCCCGGGACGGCGTTCGCGCGCGAACGGCGTGTCCTGCCCCCAGCCCGACCCGGAGCAGTAGACGACGTCGGGCCGCACCGCGCGGATGTCGTCGTAGCCCAGTCCCAGTTTGTCCATGACCCCGGGGCGGAAGTTCTCCACCACGACATCGCACGTCGCCGCGAGGCGCAGCAGCGCGTCCCGTGCGGCGGGGTCCTTGAGATCCAGTGCGAGCGACCGTTTGTTGCGGTTCATCGCGAGATACGCGGCCGATTCCCCGGCGACCAGGCCGCCCATCATCTCCAGCGAGCGTTCCCACTCCCCCTCGGGGCGCTCCACCTTGATGACGTCCGCGCCGAGGTCGGCGAGCATCTGCGTCCCGTACGGGCCGAGCATCATCTGCGTGAAGTCGAGGATGCGGATCCCTTCGAGCGCCTGGGTCATGCGTCTGCCTCCTTCGTCGGGGGCTCTGGCGCGACGGAGTCCCGCAGGGCCCGCCGGTCGACTTTGCCGTAGTGGTTGCGCGGCAAGCTGTTCCGCACATGGACGTGCCGCGGCTTCTTGTACGAGGCGATGGCGCCCGCGCACGCCTCGCGCAGGGTCGTCGCCAGGATTTCCGGGTCCCGCAGCGCGTCGTCGGCGACGACCACGAACGCGTGCACCGCCTCGCCCCACTCGGGGTCCGGCACGCCTGCCACGGCGACTTCGGCCACCCCCGGGACCCGCTCGATGACCCGTTCGACTTCGCGCGGCTGGATGTTGTACCCGCCGGAGACGATGACGTCGGAGCTGCGCCCGATCACGTACAGATAGCCGTCGTCATCGATCCGGGCCAGGTCGCCGGTGGAGAACCATCCGTTGGACAGCACCTTCGCGTCGAGGTCGGGCCGATGCCAGTACCCCGGCATGACGACAGAGCCCCGCACCGCGAGGACCCCGTCGTCCACACGATGCTCGACGCCGCCGACGAACCTGCCCGCCGACGCAAGGCGGCTCGAGTCCGACCCGGCGGCGGATTCGTCGTGATCAGCCGGTGTCAGCACGGAAAGCGGCGCGAGAGCTTCGGCGAGCCCGTAGAACTGGGTGAGCACGCCTGGGAACCGATGGGACGCGCGGATCAGCACGTCGGTGCTCACGGCGGAGCCGCCGTACGGGAGGCAGCGGAGGTGCCGTCCGCTCGCAGGCCGTGCTGCCGCCGCTTCGACGAGACGCGCCAGCAGGACCGGCACCAGCGGCACGATCGTTCCGTCGTGTCGGTCGACCAGGTCGAGGACGGTTCCGGCGTCGAATCGCCGTTCGATCACTGTCCGAGCGCCTTGGATGAAGCAGTCGAGGGCGACCGACCCGGCGAAATGGGCCGCCGGGGCCGCGAGGACCACCGTGTCTGCCTCCGTCACTGGAGGCAGACACGCGAGCGAGTGCCGGGTTCGCGCCACCCAGGCGCCTTGCGTGACTACTGCGGCCTTCGGTGCGCCGGTGGTGCCCGAGCTGTACATCAGCATTGCGACGTCGTCATCTTGCGGGCGTGCCGGTGTTGTCGTCTGCTCGTCGCCAACGGCGGGCGGACGGTCTGCATCCAGGCCGACGACGACGGTGCGGGCGCCAGCGTCGTGCAGGGCGGCCCGCAGCAGGTCGGCTTGTCCAGGGTCGGCGCACACGACGGCCGCCTGTGCGTCGAGGCAGATCGCGGCGACCTCCCGGACATGGAGCCGCGCGGAGACGGCGACCCGGACCAGGCCGAATCCGAGCAGCGCCTGATCGAGCAGCCGGGTCGTCACACCGTTCTCGAGATGCACGACGACGCGATCTCCGTTGGCAGCGCCATGTTCGAGGATCAGGGCGTAGAGGCCTCGCGCGAGCCTGGCCGTTTCGGCGAACGTCAGCCAGCGTCCGTCGTGAAGCAGGGCGGGCGCCGCGCCGTGTGCCTCATAGGTGTGGTCGAGGATCTCCGGCAGAGTGTCAGCCGACATGCGCACCGGCCCACAAGTTGTTGAGGCGCACAACAATCCGCGCGTCATCGGTTCCTCCGCGGACCATGTCGTGCAGCGCGGATGCCGCCACGCGCTGGTACCGCGGGTAAGCCGGAACGCGCGGGCGGAGGAACGACTGCTGCATGGTCGAAAGCGTGCTGCTGAAGAATCCTCCGGCGAGCGGGTCGTGCCAGGCACGAGCTGCGGCGGGCTGGCCGCCCGCAGCCAGGTAAGTCCCAGCCTGCACTTCCGGGGACGTGGCGAAAACAACGAAATCCGCCGCTTCCTGCGGCCGGGCCGATCGTGCTGACACGGCGAGGCCCACCCCGCCGGTGAGCGACCCCGTTGCCGTCCTCCCGGCCGCGACCGGCGCGTCCGAGAACACGACGCGCCGGTCGAGTGCGTAAGTGCTGTAGCCGAAAACCAGCGGCGTGTACAGCGCGGGCCCGGCGCCTGCGAGTTCGTCGAGCACCTGGATCGGGTTCGCGTCGAACGACCTCTCGGGCAGCAGCGCCAGCACCTCGCGCAGCAATGCCAATGCCGCTAACGCGGTGTCGACGTCCAGCCCGTCGTCACCCCACCAGCCGGGCAAGTCGCCCGGACAGACGGCTTCGCACATCGACAGCAGAGTGCCCCACAGATGCGTGGGATTCCCGGCGAGCAGAGTGCGAGCGGGTCCGAGCGCGGCCAGGTGCTCGACGACGTCCTGCCACGTGCGCGGGAGTTCGGTCCCGGCCCTGGCCGCACTCACCATGCAAGCCGCGTCGACCGGCAGGGCCATGAGCTGGTTCTCCCAGACATAGCTGCGAAGACTCGGCCCGACGTAGGCCGCCGCCCGCTCCTCGAGGATCTCCGACGGCAACGGTGCGAGAGCGCCGGCGCGCACGGCGTTTCCCACGTGCGGATGGTCGATCGCCAGGATGTCGAACTCGTCCGCCAGTTCGTCGAGCGGGACGTCCTCGAACTCCTCGAGCGTCCGCGCGGTCCACTCGACCGAGATGCCCGTGCGGGATTCGTATTCCGCGGACGTGCGGACGATGGGGTCGATGGCGCGGGGGTGATCCCACGTGAGCCCCCGTAGGCGCGTCATGGCCTGGTTTCTCCTGTCAGTCGTGATGGACGGGGCTGGCCGGGCGCGCTGCCCGCGGCTCCGGATCGCGCGCCCGGCCGCGCTGGTGGATGCCGACGGCGACCAGGCCGGCGATCGCCACGACCTGCAGCACGACCAGGTAGTACGCGGGTGCGAGGAGCGACCCGGTGGACGACACGAGCGCCACCACGATGTAGGGCGCGACGCCGCCGAACGCCGCGTTCGCCACCGCGTAGACGATGCTGAGGAACGAGGTCCGCACGCTGCCCGGGGCGAGTTCCGCCAAGAGCGCGGGCGTCGGACCGGCCACCAGACCGAGCGACGCGGCGAACAACAGCACCGCGGCGCCGATCGCGACGGTCGATCCCGCGATGAGCAACTGGTAGCCGGGGACCGCCACGACGGCGAGCAAGAGCGCGCCTGCCAGCATGACCTTCCAGCGCGCGAACTTGTCCGACAACCAGCCGCCGAGCACGACGAACGCCGCGTACGCGCTGAGGCCGACCAGCGACGCGGTCAGGCCCTGACTGATTGGCCGCTTCAGGACGCCCTCAAAGAACGTCGGCAGGAACTGGAGCGTGACGTAGCCGCCCGCCGTCCACGACACGATCGCCGCCGTGCCCGCGATGATCATGCGCCAGCTCGAGCGGAAGACCTCCTTGATCGGAGCCTCCTCCAGCGTGCCGGTCGCCTGAAGCTCGGTGAAGGCAGGCGACTCGTCGATCCGCCGCCGGATGTACCACCCCGCGAGGCCGAGCGGCAGCGAAAGCAAGAACGGGATCCGCCACCCGAAGCCGTGCAGGAACTCTTCGCTCATCACTGAGGTGAGCGCGGTGCCCAGACCTGCGGAAACCGCCAGTGCGGCCACGATGCTCGCGGGCTGCGCCGAACCCATCAACCCCCGGCGCCGCCGGTCGGCGGACTCGAACAGCAGGGACGCCGCTCCCCCGAACTCGCCGCCCGCGGAGAACCCCTGCACGAGCCGGAGCACGGTGAGCGCGATCGGCGCCAGCGCCCCGACCTGGTCGTAGGTGGGCAGGACGCCGATCAACGCGGTGGCGACCGCCATCATCAAGATGACGACCGACAGGACCCAGCGCCTGCCGTGCCGGTCCCCGAGGTGCCCGAACACCAGCGCCCCCACCGGCCGCAGGACGAACGCGGCGGCGAAGATCGCCAAGGTCGCGAGCAAGCCCACGAACCCTTCGCTCTGCGGGAAGAAGACCTTCGCCAGAACGGCGGAGAAATACCCGTAGATCGCGAAGTCGTACCACTCGACGAAGTTTCCGGCGACGGCGGCCGCGACGATCCGCGGCCTGCTGCTGGGTGAGGTCGGCATGAGGCGTCTTCCTTGACGTGTGGGGAACGGTCCGGCGAGCGCACCGGGAGCACGAACAAGGCGACGGTAACACGTGTTACCACCGTGTCAAAGAGACTGTGTCAAAGAGGCAGCTTTGGACCCTCGTGGCGAATGGCGGGGCTTCGCGGCCGCCGTCAGCGAGCGGGAGAACCGTCTCTTGAACTGGACGTACGCGGCGGTGTCGTGGAGTCGCGAGCGACGATCCTCGGCTCCGGCTCGGTCACCTTGACCTGCTTGTCCACCGTCTGGCCGTCGAGCAGTTGCATCGCCGTCTCGACCGCGACCGCGCCCATCTCGCGCAACCCCATCCGGACGACGGTCAGTGCCGGCTCGAGGTAGGCGGCGTAAGGCATGTCGTGGAATCCGACGATCGACAGCTCCCCCGGCACCTCGATGCCGAGTTCCCGTGCCGCGATCAGCGCGCCCACCGCGGCTTGCACGCTGTGCACGACGATGCTCGACGGCAGCGGGCCGCCTTCCGCGAGGCGGAGCAGCGCACGGCGTCCGGCCTCGGGCTCGTGGCCGCCGTCCCCGACCCAGCGGTCGTCCAGTTCGAGGCCCAGCTCCCGCAGCCCGGCGACATGCCCGTCGACCCGGTCCGCGCCGCGCTGGGTCGACCCGTCCAGGTGCAGCAGGCCGATCTCCCGGTGTCCCAGGTCTGCCAGGTGCCGCACCGCGAGCATTCCGGCGGCGTGTTCGTCCGCGCTCACGCTTTGGTAATCGGCGGAACGCTCGTTGACCAGAACCGTCGGGATGCGCGCCGCGGCGGCACGAGCGATCGCGGCGTCGGAATCGTCGCCCGCGGGCAGCAGCAGGAGGGCGTCGATCGCATCGCTCGCGACAAACCGTCGGAAGGTCGCCGCGTCGCGGTGCAGCTCGGCGGCGTCGGCCAGCATGAGCACCGAACGGTGCCGGTTGATGGCTTCCTGCGCGCCCTTGATGACCTCGCTGTACACCGGGTTGCTCACGTCGTGCACCGCCAGCCCGATCGCACCGGCACGAGACTCGCGAAGCGCCTTCGCCGCGTGATGCGGGATGTAATCCAGCTCCGCGGCGGCTGCCAGCACGCGCTCGCGGGTCTCGGACCGGACCCGCAACGCCTTGTCGCCGTTGAGGATGCGCGAAACCACAGCGTGGGTCACACCCGCGAGGCGTGCTACATCCTTGATTGTCGGCACTCGTAGATCGTAACCGCCGCGTCGCGCAGGCGAGACCGTCAGCGATGAGCCGCATCAGGGTGACGACGCCGTCCTGACCGATCGACGCACCCGGTAAAGCGAAACCGCGACCAGGACGAGCACCGCGGCTTCCGTCAGGACGCTCAGCAAAGCCTCCGGCGCGGGCTGGAAACCCCGCTCGGAAAAGCCGAACAACCCGGTCGTCCGCGAAAGCACGAAGCCCGCCAAGGCACCCGCCGCCAGCGCGGCCGCCGCCAGCCGCAGCAGGAAGGGGCCGCCCACCGCCACCAGCACGGCGACCGCGAACGCCGCGGAAGCCTGAACGAGGAACGACGGCCCGATCACCGGGATCACGCGATAGCCGCCGACGTACAGCTGCGCGTGGAGATAGCCGCTTGCCGCGAGGCACACCGCCGTCGCGAGGCGGAGGACGGTGTTCATGCCAGCTTCACGTCCTTCACCGCCAGGCCTGGCCCGCCAGGGCGGTAGGACACTTCGCGGATGCCGAGCGCGTCCTTCAGCTTGCCCGCGGGCAGGGTCACCGGAGTCGGCGCCGGCCGCGTTCCCGGCTGGGGCAACGGATACGCGGTCGTCGTCGCGCTGTGGAAGGTGATGTTGCCTTCGGTCTTCGTGAACAGCTGGTGCACGTGCCCGTTGAGGCAGGTCACCGACGAGAACCGCCGCAGGTACGAGAGCGCCTGGGTCGCGTCGTCGGTTCCCCAGCCCCACGTCGGGTACATCGCGAACAGCGGGATGTGGCTGAACACCACGATCGGCGTGTCCGAGCCGAGCTTCGCGACGTCCTTGCGCACGAACTCCAGCTGGTCCGGGCCCAGATGGCCGAGTTTCTCCAGGCTCAACGTGTTGACCAGGGCGATGAAGTGGACGCCCTTGACGTCGAAGCTGTACCAGCCGTCGCCCGCCGTGCCCGCGCCGAACGCCTTGCGGTACTTCTGGCCGGCGTCGTCGATCGAGTCGTGCTCGCCGGGCACCGTGGACACGTGCCCGGTGTCGAGAGTGCTCATCATCTGCTTGACCTGGTCGAACTGGGCAGCCGTCGAAAGATGCGTCAGGTCGCCGGTGTGCATGACGAAGTCCGGGCGGTAGCCGAGCGCGTTGATCTGCGCGATGGCTGCCGAAAACGACGACTCGACGGCTGTGTTGGCGGGTCCGGTGAAGCCGAGGTGGCTGTCGCTGACCTGGATGAACCGCAACGCGTTCGGGTCGTCGATCGCGGCGGCGTCGCCCGGCGCGGCGATCCGGCTGATCACCTCGCCGCCGCTGACCGTCAGGACCACGGCCGCGCCGAACCACGCCGTGTGCCGCAGGAGCTGGCGCCGGGTCATCCCTTCCGGGCTGTGATCGTCTTCGGTCACGGGGTCACCGTCACGGTCGCCGTCATGAACGGGTGGATGGTGCACAGGTACTCGAACGTGCCAGGCGTGCTGAATGTGTACTGATAGGACTGTCCAGTTTGGAGGGTCGCTGACCGCAGCGGTCCGCCGGATCCCGTGCTGGTGACCGTGTGCGCGTCCTGGTCCTGGTTGGTCCAGGTGACGGTGGTGCCCTTCTTCACCGTCGTCGAGGCGGGAGCGAACGCGAAGTCCTTGATGGCCACGGCATTCGCCGTCGAGCTGGCGGCCGCGCTCGGCGACGGCGGCGGCGTCATCCCGGGCATTCCCGGCATCGACGTGATAGGCGCTGCCGGAGGCGGCGCGGCGGGAGGCGAAGCGGAGCAGGCCGCCAACGCCAGCACGCCCGCGGTGATGAGCAGGAAGTGTTTCACCCCAACGGATTTCCTCATACCAGGAATACGCGCGAGGGTTACGCTCCCTCCCCCGGCACCAGCACTTCGACGACGCCATTGGACTCGCGCACCACCAGGTGCGGCAGCGGCGGCGGGGTCACCGGCAGCTGGTGCGTGAGGACCGCGCCGTCGACGGCGAACGACGTCCGGTGGCACGGGCAGTTCAGCCGCCGGGCCGGCGCGTCCAGGTTCAGCCGGCAGCCGAGGTGCGTGCACGTCGCCGAAACCGCGCGCACCTGCCCGCCGGAGCGTTGCACGAACCCGGCGACGGACCCGAAGTCGAACGCCAGCACGCCGCCTTCGGGCAGGTCCTGCGCTGCGACAACAGCTCGCCACTGGCCGTTCTCGGGCCGCAGGGTCTTCTCTTCCGGGGGCGCGGCGGCAGGTTCGGCACCGGACGTCACCAAGTACTCGACGCCCGCGCCCGCCGCAGCCGCCACCGCGGCGGCCGAGGACACCTGGATGAACCGGCGCCGGTTGCCGCCCCGCACGGGCTCGGGTTCGCGCAGCTCCTGGGCGAGCCGTCGGTGCAGCGCGGCGACGAACTCCTCGCCCGCCGCCGCACCGCCGGGCCGGGCGGCGCGCAGCAGCACCGCGGTCCGCAGCTCGGCCTCGTCGCCGGGGCCGGCCTCGAACGGGCGCGGCCGGCGCCGGCGCAGGAGGTCCTTGACGAACCGGCGGACGCCTCGAGTGCTCACGTCTCCATCCCTTCCGCCAGCTGGGCCGCCTGGCGCAACGCGCGGTGCTGCAGCACCTTCGCGTTGCCGACGGTGGTGCCCAGCTCGGCCGCCGCCTCCTTCAATGAGCAGGCCTGCAGGAACCGCAGGCGCAGGATCCGGCCGTAGCGCTCGGGCAGCTGCGCGAGGATCGCCTCGGCGCGGGCGAGCACGCCCGGGTCCACGGTGTCCGCTTCGAACGCCGCGATGTCGCGCTCCTCGTCCAGGGCCGTGATCTCCCGGCCGAGCGTGCGCCGCCAGTGCCCGGCCAGCACCGTCCGCGCGGTGGCCAGCAGGTACGCCCGGACCTCGCCCACGCTCGCCGAGACCCGCAGCGGCCGCAACGCCGTCAGGAAGACCTCCGTGGTGAGGTCTTCCGCGTCGGGCCGGTTGCCGACCTTCGAGAACATCAGCCGGAACACGCGGTCGACGTTGTCGCGGTAGACCGCCTCCCAGTCCGGGTAGACGTCCGCGCCGACCGCGTGCAGCCGTGCGCGGGGCGCCGCGCCCGCCTCGTCCTGTTCGGCGCGTCTGCGCCGGAATCGCTGTGCCACCGGCACCGCCCGCCTTCTCCCCGCCGGTTTCTTCCCACCACCAGAGGGATACGAACCGGGGTTACGCGTAACCGGAGACCGTATCTGTGAGCGGAGTTTCCGACTACCCGGGGAGCGAAATGACCACATCGATGTCACGTCGGCAACTGCTCGTCACCGGAGGGGCGGCCGCCGCCGTGCTCGCCACCGCCAGCCTGCCGAGGCCCGCCGCCGCGGCGACGCCGATCCGATCGGGCGGCGCGGACATCGTCCTCGCCTGGAACCGTGAGCTGCTGGCGATCGTGCGCACGCCCGGCCTCCAACCTGCGACCGTGCACCCGACGCGCAGCTTCGCGCTGCTGCACGCGGCGATACACGACGCCGTCGTCGCGACCGCCGGCGACGGGCATTCGTACCTGTTCACGCTCGAGGTCCGGGGCCACGCGGCACCGGAAGCGGCTGCGGCGCAGGCCGCGCACGATGTCCTGGCCGCGCTCTACCCCACCCGGTCCGCGGAACTCGCGACCCTGCTGACCGGGCAGCTGACCGGCATCCCGCCGGCCGAGCGCGACCGCGGCGTGCGAGCCGGACGGCTGGTGGCCCGGTTGCTGCTCGGCCTGCGCGCGGACGACGGCTCCGCGGCGATCCCGCCGGTGCTGACGCCGGGAACGGCCCCCGGGCAGTACCGGCCGACGCCGCCCGCGTTCACGCCCGCGGTGTTCACCCATTGGCCCGACGTGACGCCATTCGTGCTCGACCGGGCCGGGCAATTCCGGCCCGGCCCGTACCCCGCGCTCGACAGCGCCCGGTACGCGAGAGCGCTGAACGAGGTCGCCGCGACGGGCCGGGACACGAGCGCTACTCGCACTGCGGACCAGGCCGTGCAGGCGCGGTTCTGGGCGGCGCCGATCTGGAACTACTGGAACGAGATCGCGCAGTCGGTCGTCGGCGGTTCGCACAGCAGCCTGCCCGACGCGGCCCGGGTGTTCGCACAGCTGAACCTGACCTTCGCCGACGCCGTGATCGCGTTCTACGAAGCGAAGTACCACTACCGGATCTGGCGGCCGATCACCGCGGTCCGCCTCGCCGCCGACGACGGAAACCCCGCGACGGACGCGATCCCGGACTGGTCGAGCCTCGCCACCACCCCGGCGGATCCGGCGTACCCCGGCGCGCACAGCGTCGTCTCGCAGGCGGGCGCGCAGGTCCTGCGCGAGGAGTACGGGCCGCGATGGACGCTGGAAGTCACGTCCGAGGCGTTGCCGGGCGTGGTCCGGCGGTTCAGCACGTTCCAGGACGTGGCCGACGAAGCGGGGTTGAGCCGCATCGCCGCTGGCGTGCACACCCGGCTTGACCACGACGCCGGCCGCCAGCTCGGCCGCGACGTCGCCGCGTTCGTCCTGTGCGCCTGACCTCCGCGTCATCCGCTCGATCGCGCGACTCTTTGCCGCCGTCGGATTGAGAACTTCGTCTCCCGCCTGGCTCAGCCGGGCGGGAGACGACATCGGCGACCGCCGCAGCGCGCGAGTCCAGCCACGTCGGCCTTCTCTTCATTCCGTCCGACGGTCAGCTGGCCCGCCGGCGCCGCTGGAGCACCCGCCTGCCGGGCATGACGAGCAGCACCAAGCTGTAGTACTGCAGCGCGGGCACGGCGAGCGCGAGGGCCAAAGCCAGGACCAGCGCCAGGACGTTGAGGTAGCTCTCCTGGTAGAGCTCCCGGAGCGTCTCCGGCTCTCGATCGTCCTCCTCCAGCAGCTCCGGGTCGGCTTTCAGGATCTTCAGCATCGCGAACCGGCACACCATGCTCGCCAGGAGCGTCGCGTAATAGAACACCGCCACGAACCGGTCGCGGCCGAAGGCGCCGATCATCTCCGTCGGGAGCGGCAGCACGACGACGGACAGCAACCACCCCATGTTCCACATCGTGAAGGGGCGGGTGACCCTCGCGACCGAGGAGAACGTCCGGTGATGCTCCCGCCAGATGTTCGCGATGACCGCGAAACTCAGCAGAAAGCTCCAGATCTGGTCGAAGTGACCGGTGATCACCTCGCTGGCGTGCCCGCGGGCGGAGGCGACCTCCGGGACGAGGTCGACCAGCGGCAGGATCAGCAAGGTGATCGAGATCGCGGTCACCGCGTCGGTGAACAGCACCAGCCGCTCCCCGGAGGCGCCGCCCTTGCTCTTGCCCGGCGCGGAAACTGGCTGCCCGGGCCCTCCCGCGCCGGTTTCGTCGCTGGCACTCATTGCGTGTCGCACCTTCCTCAGTCAGGCCCGCAGAACGGACTCTCACCGCTGGTGATACAAGGACCGCCGCCGGGATCACGGCCGCGACACGCCTGCCTGAGCGACACCGGCGCGGCAACTGCCCGGAAGTCCGTTCCGGAGTGGACGAACGGAACCACGGTTCCTTCGCGCACCTCGCGTTCCGCAGCGTCGTCGCCGGTTCTGGCCGCTCGGAGTCCCGGACTTCCTTCGCCGGAACTGCTCGCCGGTGACGCGTGCCTTCGAGCCGGTCAGCCGGCCGTCCGCGAAGCCGCTGGCGGCGACGACTCGTCGTCGCGGTTGAGGCGGTGCCCACGCTTGCCCGCTGCCCGTCGCGGGTCAGCCCGACCCAAGTCCTGCCACAGCGTCAGCGTCTCCCGTCTCCGGCGGGGCTCGGTGGCGAGCTCCGGACGGCAGGACGAACCCGAATCCGCTGTCGCCGGCCGAAGAGGTAGGTATTGACTCCGCCCACGATGAAGCCCAACGACAGCAGAAAGACGACCATGATCGCCAAGTCAATCGCCCACGGATCGTTGGTCTGGTCGCTGGTGCGCAGATCGTCGGGGCCTGGACGAAGCCCCGCCGCGAGGGGCGGTCGCCGTTCACCAGGATAACCGTGCCCTGCGCCCGAACTCCGTGGGCAGCAAGGTTGTCGGCACGTTGGTGCTGCATGGTCGCACCGGCACCGCACGCTATCAACAGCGCGACGCCGACGATGCCCAGAAGCACGCCCAGCCACCGCCAGCGAACGGTCCCCCACTCTCCCCGGCCAACGCTTTTCATGCCGACCCGCGCCGACGTCGGCTTCGCGTCTTCAACCAAGCGTAGAGCTGGCCCGCACCCCGGCGGAAGACCGCCGATCGCGAGCCACTAGGTCATGACGGAACGGGTCGCAGCCGAATGCCCCAAACCAGGATCACTGGCCGCAGCGGCAAAGAATATTGCGACGCGGTAGCTCCGCAATTGATCGAGTAGGTTGGTTTCGCGCCCTGGTGTCGGCGATCGCCCACGACTCCGACAGCACAAAACCCCAGGTCACCGACACCGGTGACCTGGGGTTCGAAAGTGGGCCGCCAGGGACTCGAACCCTGAACCCGCCGGGTAAAAGCCGGCTGCTCTGCGCGATTGAGCTAACGGCCCGCGCCGAGGCGGGAAGGAGAGCTGCCCGTCGAGGGTTCGAACCTCGGTTTCCGCGTCCAGAGCGCGGCGTCCTGCCAGTTGGACGAACGGGCACGGGCTCCCGGTCCAGGATTCGAACCTGGGCCCGCGGATCCAAAATCCGCGATGCTGCCGGTTACACCAACCGGGAACGCGCCATGGCCAGTCGGATGCCCGCGGATCGAACGCGGTGTCTCCTGGTCCCGAACCAGGCGGGGTCGCCGATGCCCCTCGCATCCGGGATGCCGGGCAGGCGCCGGCGCCCCCTCGGCGCCGGGCCCGTACCCCTGCCAGGACTCGAACCTGGCGCCTCCGCATTCGTAGTGCGGCGCTCTTTCCCGCTGAGCTACAGGGGTGTGCGTCCGGCACTAAGCCGGACCGCGAGCGGCCGGAGGGCATCGAACCCTCTTCTTCGGTTTGGAAGACCGACGTGTCCGCCGAGTTCACCACGACCGCAGGACGCGCCCTGACCAGGGCGCAGTGGTGAAGGAGGGAGTCGAACCCTCATTGCCCGCAACGGGCGCCCGGGTTACAGCCGGGTGGGGCCGCCACCGCCCCGTCTTCACCGTGCGGGTCCGGCGGCGCGTGGCTGCCGGACCCGGCGCTCGTCCTGGCCGCGGGTGAGGCGACGGGGACGAGTCTCGGAAATGTCTTTCTTCGCTGTGCAGTTGTCAAAGGACCGCGACCGCCAAAAATGGGCAGCAGGAAATTTCGTCGCGAAAACAAGAGCCGCGACCAATGGCATTCGGAGGACCCGATAAGAGAAGCCGCCCGGATCGGTTTCCCGACGGGCGGCTCCCGGTGCGCAGCGACTGCTGCGTCAGGTCAGGGAGCGGATACCGCCGAGCGGGCCGCCTTTACGGCCGGTGCGGCGCTGATGAACGGAACGCTGGACAGCGCGGACCGCGGCCGGATATTGGCCTCGCGTCTCCCGCTGTCGCTTGTTCGTCATGACCGCTCCTTCATCCGCTGTGGTGCATTCATCTTCACCTACGCCGAAGCGGTGCGTCAATCTTATTTTCCGGAGAAGTATTTCCCTGGGCGGCGGATCGTGTTGTAATGGGCGAGTGCACTTCAACCCTTACGGTGGCGCGGGCGCCCAAGTAGCCGCCGACCTGGCCACCCTTGCCCTGCGCGAAGACGTCACGGCCGCCGAGGTGCGGGCCGCGGGGCAGGCGCGCGACATGGTGCTGCCGCGCATCACCTCCGACGAAGCCGAGCGGATCCTCGCGTGGGGGCGGCGGCTGCACGAGGTGTTCGTCGCGGAGACGACGGCCGAGCGCATTGATCTCCTGAACGAGCTGCTCGCCGTCGCCGCGTGCCGGCCGAACATCGCCAGTCACGACGGGAAAGCGCCGCACCTGCACTACTCCAGCGAAGGCGCGGGCGTGGTCGAGCGGTTCTACGCTTACACCGCGGGCGGGCTCGCGCATCTCGTGTGCGAGGAGCCGCATCGCCTCGGCGTCTGCGCGCGCGAAGGGTGCGGCATCGCCTTCGTGGACACCTCGCGCAACGGACGCCGGCGGTTCTGCTCCACTCGCTGCGGCACGCGGGTCAACGTCGCCGACCATCGCGCGCGGCAGCTCGTGGGCTGAGCAGCAGGTCAGTCGACTGCTTCGAACGCCTGCAGTTCCGGGTATTTCGGGGCGATCGTGTCGCCGGAGGACTCGCCGCGCAGACGACGGCCGATCCACGGCAACGCGTGTTCCCGGCCCCAGCGAAGGTTCGCCGCGCGCTGTTCCCGCGTCGAGAGGCGAGGCCTCGGACCGAGCGCGGCGTGCGTGAGGCTGTGCTGGACGCCGAGCGCGTCGAGGACGGCGATGGCGATTTCGGTGTGCCCGGCCGCGTTGAGGTGCAGGCGATCCGGGGACCACATGCGCCGGTCGCGCAGCTGGCGCATCGACCACATGTCCACCAGCAGCGTCTCGTGCCGGGCCGCGATGCCCCGCACATGCTCGTTGTAGATCGCGACCCGCCCGCGGATCTGGCGGAACAGCGCGTCTTCCACGCCGTCGACGCCGGTGAACAGCAGCACCTGCGCGCCGGCCGCGCGGAACCGGGCCACCGCGCGCTCGTACGAATCGGCGAGGCTGTCGACGTCCACCCGCGGCCGCATCAGGTCGTTGCCGCCCGCGTAGACGGTGACGAGCTCCGGTTTCATCGCCAGCGCCGGTTCGACCTGCTCGTTCAGCACCTGCGGCAGGAGCTTCCCGCGCACCGCCAGGTTGGCGTACCGGAACCCGGGCTCGCCGGCGGCCAGCACCTCGGCGACCCGGTCGGCCCATCCGCGCACCCCGTTGCGCGCGGACGGATCGTCGTCCCCGACGCCTTCGGTGAACGAATCGCCAATACAGACTAAGCGGTTGGTCATTGGCTCAGTTTAGGCCCGGCTCCCCCGCCCCCTGCGACGGCGCCCGCGGACACGAGGGTAGCTCCCGCGAGCCCGCCCCAGAGCGCGCCGGGGCCGAGCGGAGCGAGCGCGGTGAGCACAGCAGGCGAAATCGCCAGCCCGACGCCGGTCGACAGTTCGAAGCGGGCCACCGCCCGGCCGAGCAAGCGCGCGGGCGCCTGGGCCATGACGAACGCCGTGGCGCTGCCCGCGTAGATGATCTCGCCGATGGTGCAGACCACCGAAACGGCGGCGATCGCGGGCGCCGCCCAGCCGGATCCGAGCGAGGTCGCCGCGAGAAAGCCGAGATACGACAAGGCGAGCACGACTCCGCCGCCCGCCAGCGCGGTCCGCCGGGAAACCCTCGACAGCAGGACGGTGACCGGCACTTGCAGGGCGACCACGAGCACGGTGTTGGCCACGAAGATCGCCGCCGACCACGCCGGGGAAGCATGGAGATAAGCGGTCAGCACCAAGGGCAACGCGATTTCGGGGACGTTGAGGCAAAACGCGTAGACGACGTTCGCGGCCAGCAGCGCGCCCATCCGCGGCGCGCTCTCGGCCACAGGTTCCGCCACGGCGGCCGGGGCTCGCAAGTGGACTGACCACGCCAAGGCAGCGGCGATCAGATACGCGATCCCGGTCCCGATCGCCATGGCCCGCAAGGCATTCGCGCCACCGGCCAGGCACGCCGTCGCCAGCAGTGCGCCGATGCCGAGCGCGGCATTGCGGAGGGAACGACCGGCGGCGAGTGCGGCATCGCGTTGCCTGCCTTCAGCGAGCGTCGCGACGAGTGCGGCGTGAGCTGCTGGCCACGCCTGATTCCCTGCCGACAGCAGAATCGCCGCGCCGACGAACGTCCACACCTCGCCCGCAGGCGCGGCCAGCAGCACCACGACCCCGATCGCACGCACCAGCATCGAAGCGGCCACCACGGTGGTGCGCGCACCGCGTTCGAGCCATCGCCCCACCAACGGCAGGCAGCCGAGCCCGGCCACGACGCCAGCCGTCATGGCGGCACCGGTCGCGGGCGCGGACAGGCCGAGCACGGTTACGCCGTAGATCAGGAGGAACGGGCGCAACAGGCCGGTGCCGAGGGCGTCGACGGCCATGGCGGCCGCGTAGCGCGGGCCGCCGGAGACGCGGATCAGCGCGCTCGGCCGGATCTTGGTGGTCATGGCGTTCGACCCTGCTGCGCGGACCTGGGCCGGAGCACGCCGATTCGCAGTTTCCGTCAACCGGCGAAGCCCCGGCCCGACCGATCGGCGATGCTGGTGCGGTGCCGTTGAGGATCGACATCGCCGGACCGCCGGCCGAGCAGGTGCGATTCGCCGCGTCGCCGCTCGCGGAGCTGACCGCGATGCTGCACGTCCTGGCCGAGCCGGGCCATCACCCGCGATTCGCCGCGTGGGCGGGCGAAGTCTGGGCCGGGATGCGGCCCGAACTGGCCGAACGCGTGCGGGAAGCCGATTCCCTGTGGAGGTCTTCGCAGGCGGACTTCCTGCTGCCCGGACGTCCGCGCCCGGCCCTGACCGAGGAATTGGCCGACGTCGACGCGATCGACCACGAAACGTACGCGACCGCGGCGCTCGTCTCGACCTGCGGCAGCACCCGGATCGCGACCCGTTCCCCGCTCGCCGACCCGGACTCGCGCGAGCGTGCCCTGGACCTCGCCCAGGCACGCGGCCCCCGGCAGGAAGCCTTCGCCGAAAGCCTCCTGACCGACCCCGCGGCCACAAGGGCCCGCGTCCGCGACACCCTTGAGCAATGCGCCGAAGCCTTCTTCGACAGCGCGTGGGCCGGGCTCGAACCGCAGCTCGCCGCGGACCTGCGGCACAAGCAAGACCTGGTGCGGCACAAGGGACTCCGCACCGCGCTCGACGCGGTTTCCAGCGCGGTCACACTGTCCGAAGACGGCTCCCGCATCGTCGTGGACAAGCTGCAGGACAAGGCGACCTCCGCCCAAGACGGCGTCACGTTCATCCCCAGCGTCTTCGGCAGCCCGCACCTCGTCGTCGTGCACGCCGCCGGTTGGCAGCCGGTGGTGCAGTACCCGGTCGCCAACGCCGCCGCGCCCGTGCCGCTGGAAACGGTCGAACTGCGGCTTGACGCGCTGGCCCATCCGGTGCGGCTGCGCCTGGTCCGCACGCTGGCGCGAAGCCCGCACACCACCAGCGAACTCGCGCACACCTGGGATCTGTCCGCGCCGGAGGTGTCCCGGCATCTCGCGGTCCTGCGCCGGGCGGGTCTGCTCACCACCAAGCGCCAAGGCCGGTACGTGCGCTACTCGCTCGATCTGCCGCAGCTGTCCTCGCTGGGCACCGATCTGCTGGCTGCCGTGCTTCGCTGACTCAGGTGCGGAGGCCGTCGAACAGGATCGCGATGGTGCGGTCGCGCAGCTCCCGATCGGCCCCGACGTGCTCGGCCGCCTTCGCGGTGCCGATGATCACCGGGATCAGCTCGGTGGTGGTGACATCGCGTCGCACCGCGCCGCTGTCCTGGGCGCGCCGCAGCAGCACGCCGAGGGATTCGCGCAGCCGCTCCCCGATCACCGAACCCGTGCTGGGCACGCACACGCCGGCCGAGGTGAGCGCTTCGAAGTAGGCGTTTTTGGCGCTGGACATCTCGATCCAGCTGGTGAGGAAGGTGAAGAACGCGGCACCGGCGTCCTCGGCGTTCTGCGCGACGACGGCGTCCGCCTCGTCGACGAACCGGTGCAGCCGCGCGTAGAGCACGGCCTCCAGCAGCGCTTCTTTCGTGGGGAAGTGCCGGAACACCGTGCCGATGCCGACGCCGGCCTCGCGCGCGACCTCCTCGGTCGGCGCGCCGGTGCCCTTCGCCGCGAACACGGTCTCGGCGGCTTCGAGCACCTTCGCGCGGTTTCGCCGCGCGTCGGCGCGCAGCGGTTTGTCCTCCGTCACGGCTGTGATGGTAGTCGCGAGTCCTGCCCGCGCGGCGCCCGATCCAGGTGGGTTCGGCGTGCCGGAGGGTCGGAAACAACCCGTCCGGAGCAGACGTCAGGAATCGTCAAACCTCTGCCGGTCGTTCACACTGTAGTGTGACGACCGTCACGAGAGGTGCACGACCATGACTCTAGGCGACAACGAGGTCACCCAGTCAGTCCACGCTTCCTCCGGCGACCGCCGGGTGCAGGTACGCCGGGCGGCCCTGGCCGGTTCGATCGGCACCACCATCGAGTGGTACGACTTCTTCCTCTACAACACCGCCGCCGCGTTGGTCTTTCCCCATCTGTTCTTCCCCGCGTCCTCCTCGTACGCCGGGGTCATGCAGTCGTTCGCCACCTACGCGGTCGGGTTCGCGGCCCGCCCGATCGGCGCGGCGATCTTCGGCCATTGGGGCGACCGGCTCGGCCGCAAGGCGACACTCATCGTGACGCTCCTGCTGATGGGCTTGTCCTCGGCGGTGGTCGGGCTGCTGCCCGGCGCGGCGACCATCGGCATCGCGGCCCCGCTGATCCTGGTCCTGCTGCGTCTCGTGCAAGGCATCGCGATCGGCGGCGAGTGGAGCGGATCGGTGCTGCTGGCGATGGAATGGGGCGACCAGCGCCGGCGCGGGCTGCTGGCGAGTTTCGCGCAGGTCGGCGTTCCGGTCGGACTCGTGCTGGGCACCGGCGGGATGACCCTGCTGTCCGCGACGCTGTCTCCGGACGCTTTTTCCTCGTGGGGCTGGCGAATCCCGTTCCTGCTGAGCCTGGTCCTGGTGGCGATCGGCCTGGTCATCCGGCTGCGGATTCTGGAAACCCCGATGTTCGCCGCCGCGGTCGCCGCGAAGCGCACCTCGAAAGCCCCGGTGAAGGACGTGGTCCGCCGTCACTGGCGGGAAATCCTGCTGTCGGCCGGTTTGCGGTTCAGCGAGCAGATGCCGTTCTACCTGTTCACCAGCTATGTCCTGCTCTATGTGGTGCAACGGCCGGAATTCAGCAAAACCTTCGTGCTCAACGCGGTCCTGGTCGGAGCGGCGGCGGAGCTGCTGCTGATCCCGCTGTTTTCCCAGCTGTCCGACCGGATCGGCCGCAAACAGGTTTACCTGACCGGCGCGGTGCTGACCGGAGTCCTCGCGTTCCCGTACTTCACCGTGCTGACCCACAGCGGCCACGCGATGATCTTCCTGGCCATCATCGTGTCGCTGGTGGCGCACTCGATGCAGTACGGCCCGCAGGCGGCGCTCATCGGCGAAAGCTTCCCGACGCATCTGCGCTATGGCGGCGCGGGACTGGGATATCAACTGGCGTCGGTGTTCGCGGGCGGCCCCGCGCCTCTGCTGGCGGTTTGGCTCCTGCACACCACCGGCACGCCGTACTCGATCTCGATCTACATCGTCGCTTCCGTTGTGGTGACTGTGTTGTGCGTGATCGCGCTGCCCGATCGTTCGAAGGCCGACATCGACGACGTCGCCGTCTACGCCCGCTGAGCGCACGAAAAAGGGGCTGCCACCCGGAAATCCGGAGTGGCAGCCCCTTCGCACGACGTGGTCAGCGCTGCGGCGGCGGCCCGCCCTGAGGTCCGCCGAACGGTCCCTGCTGCGGGAACGGCCCGCTGCCCGGTCCGGGTCCGTGCGGTCCGCCGAACTGCTGCGGCGGCGGTCCCTGGTACGGGCCGCCCTGCGGGCCCGCCGGGGGCTGCGGCTGCGGCAACGACTGCTGCTGCTGCTGCTGAGCGGGCGGCTCCTCTTCCTGGACCGGCGCGGGAGCTTCGGGCTTCGCGGCCGGAGCCCCGCCGATCGCCCGGCGCTCGGTCGACGCGCCCAGCGGCCCGTCGACCTCCTTGCGCGCCACCGCTTCCGCGGCGGCCACGGCTTCGGCGACCTTCGGGTCGCTGCTCGTGTCGAACCAGCCAGCGACCTCGTCGTCGTCGAGGTCCGGGCGGGCCGGGGTGTCGTCCTTCGGCGGCTCGTACCGGAACACGCCGTCGTCGCCGGGAGCGCCGAGCGCGCGGGCGAAGCCTTCGAGGGCCTTGCCGTAGTCGCTCGGGATCATCCAGACCTTGTTCGCGTCGCCCTGCGCCATCTGCGGCAGCGTCTGCAGGTACTGGTAGGCGAGGACCTCCGGCGTCGGGCGGCCTGCCTTGATCGCCGCGAACACCTTCTCGATCGCCTTCGCCTGGCCCTGCGCCTGCAGGTAGCGAGCGGCTCGTTCACCTTGTGCGCGCAGGATCCGCGACTGCCGTTCCGCTTCCGCGGCGAGGATCGCGGCCTGCTTCTGGCCTTCCGCGGCGAGGATCTGGCTCTGCTTCTGGCCTTCGGCGGTCTTGATCGACGACTCCCGCTGGCCTTCGGCGGTGAGGATCATCGCGCGCTTCTCCCGGTCGGCGCGCATCTGCTTCTCCATCGAGTCCTGGATGGAGGCGGGCGGCTCGATCGCCTTCAGCTCGACGCGGGCGACGCGGATGCCCCAGCGGCCGGTGGCCTCGTCGAGCACGCCGCGCAGCTGGGTGTTGATCGAGTCGCGGGAGGTCAGGGTCTCTTCCAGGCTCATGCCGCCGACCACGTTGCGGAGCGTGGTGGTGGTGAGCTGCTCGACGCCGATGATGTAGTTCGAGATCTCGTAGACCGCGGCGCGCGAGTCGGTGACCTGGAAGTACACGACGGTGTCGATGTTCACCGTCAGGTTGTCCTCGGTGATCACCGGCTGCGGCGGGAACGAGACGACCTGCTCGCGCAGGTCGATCCGCGCGCGCACCTTGTCCAGGAACGGGACGAGGAAGGTCAGGCCGGGCGAAGCGACCGTGCGGAACCGGCCGAGCCGCTCGATCACCGCCGACTGGGCCTGTGGCACCACCATGATCGCCTTGACCACTGTGATGATGACGAACAGGGCCAGCAGCGCGACCACGACGATCGCTATTGTCGACAAGAGCGTTTCCCCTTACCTAGTACCGTTTTTCCTCGGACGGCGCCTCACGCGACGATGTCCACCACGGCCGTGGCGCCGGAGATCTCGACGACCGTGACGCTGGTGCCCGGCGCGATCGGCGGCTGCGATTCGTGCACGGCGCGCGCCGACCACACCTCGCCGCCGATTTTCACCTGGCCGGCATCGTAGTCCACAGTGGACACTACGACGGCGCGGGCTCCGACCAGCGCGTCGATGCCGGTGGGGATGCCCGACCCGGAGAGAAAGCGGCGCTTGAGCGCCGGGCGGACCAGCGCGAGCAGCCCGACCGAACTGACCGCGAACACGGCGACGTCGATGTAGATGTTGCCGGTCAGCGCTTCCGAGCCGGCTCCGAGCAGCGCGCCGATGCCGAGCATGATCAGCACGAAGTCCCCGGAGATCACCTCCGCGATCATCAGGACGATGCCGATGATCAGCCAGATCAGAGCCGCTGCCATGCCCTCATGCTCTCAGATCGGGTCGTTTCGCACCGGGCAAACTACTCGACGTGACCGACGCGTGACCTTGGATTTTTCCGGCAAACCGGGCATTACGGAGCGTCGTCGCCCGGTTCGGTCACGAAGTCGATGAGCCGTTCCACCGCGCCGATCAGCGGCGTTTCGAGATCGCGGAAGCTGCGCACCCCGGCGAGCACGCGCTGCCATCCCTCGTACGGTTCGCCCCAGCCGAGCGCGTCGCAGATGCCGGCCTTCCATTCGATGCCGCGCGGGATCTCCGGCCAGGCCCGGATGCCGACCGACGCCGGTTTCACCGCCTGCCAGACGTCGATGTACGGGTGCCCGGTGACGAGCACCTGCTCGTCGCGGATCTGCCCGACCAGCCGGGATTCCTTGCTGCCCGCGACGAGGTGGTCGACGAGCACGCCGAGCCTGCGGCCGGGACCGGTGCCGAATTCGGCGATCCGGTCGGCCAGGACGTCGACGCCGTCGAGCGGTTCCACGACGACGCCCTCGACGCGCAGGTCGTGTCCCCAGACGCGTTCGACCAGTTCGGCGTCGTGCTTGCCCTCGACCCAGATCCGGGAGTCGCGCGCGACCCGCGCCTGCAGGCCCTGCACGCGGACCGACCCCGACGCCGACACCTGGCGCGTGGGGGCGGCGGTCTTCTTGACCGGCACGAGCGTGACCGGCTTGCCTTCCAGCAGGAACCCGGCGGGCGCGAGCGGGAACACCCGGTGGCGGCCCTTGGCGTCTTCGAGGACGACGTTTCCGTACTCGATCTTCACCACCGCGCCGCAGTAGCCGCTGGCCGGGTCTTCGACCACGAGACCCGGCTCGGCGGGGACCTCCGGGATCTTCCGCTTGCGGGGGCCGGACAGCACGTCGTGATAGCGCACGGTCGGGCACGTTATCGGCGCGGCGCGGGCACGTCCCGCCGCCACGCCGGAAGGAGCCGGTCCTCCGGCTTGACGTGGAGCGCGCTCCAGCTCCTAGCGTCGGCGGTGTTCGCCAGTCTTCGAGGTGTCGCCCGGTCGGCCGGGCAGGAGGAGTACCGCGCATGATCACCCGAACCACGCTCGGCTCGCCCGGTCTCGCTGTCAGCGCGATGGGCCTGGGGTGCATGGGGATGAGCGAGAGCTACGGCGCCGCCGACTGGGACGGGGGCCTGGCCACGATCGGCCGGGCTTTGGAGCTGGGCGTCACATTCCTGGACACCGCCGACGCCTACGGCACCGGGCACAACGAGGTGCTGGTGGGCCGGGCCGTCCACGCGCGCCGGGACCAGGTGCAGCTGGCCACGAAGTTCGGCCTCGACCGCAGCGGCGGCGACGCGGCACGCCGCATCCGAGGAGCCCGCGACTACGTGCTGCGCTCCTGCGACGCCTCGCTGCTGCGGCTGGGCGTCGACGTGATCGATCTGTACTACGCCCACCGCCCGCCCCAGGACGTGGAGATCGAGGAGACCGTCGGGGCGATGGCCGAACTGGTCAAGGCGGGCAAGGTCCGCTACCTGGGGCTTTCCGAGGTCGACGGCGGGCTGCTGCGCCGGGCGCACGCGGTGCACCCGATCGCGGCGGTGCAGAGCGAGTACTCGCTGTGGACCCGCGACGTCGAGGCGGTCACCCCGGTGATGGCCGAGCTGGGGGTCGGGCTGGTGCCGTACTCGCCGCTGGGGCGGGGATTCCTGACCGGCGCCCTGGACCGCTCCGCGTTGGGCGAGAAGGACTTCCGGCGCACCAACCCCCGCTTCACCGGGGAGGCGGGCGAGGCCAACGAGAAGATCGCGCAGAGCGTGCGCGAGGTGGCCGACCGGCTGAGCGCCACTCCGGCGCAGGTGGCGCTTGCGTGGGTGTACGCCCAGGCCGAGCGGCTCGGGGTGGCGGTGGCCGCGATTCCGGGCACCCGCAGCCCGGCCCGGCTCGAGCAGAACGCCGCCGCGCTGGAGCTCACCCTGGACGCCGAGGCGCTGGCCGCGCTGGACCCGCTGAACGACCAGGTGACGGGCGAGCGCTACCTTCCCGCGCACTCCGCGGAGGTCGGCCGGGGTTAGCGGGCTCGACACGCCCTGACCGGCCACAACGCCAGGTGCCTGAGGCGAGGCTGCGGGTGAGGTACGTGAGGGGAACCCTGGGGGAATCTGAGTACGTGAGGGTTCCCCTCACGTACGTTCGCCTTGCCTGGCAAGTCTCGTAGGCCTCTCACGGACACCTAGCCTGGCCGCTGTGCGGCCTTGAGTTCCTGGCATTGGACCGGGTCAGCGCGCCATCCGCAGTACGGCGTCCGTGAACGGCGTCGGCCCGCCGCGGCGGAGCGGGCCCATCGCCACCAGCGGGGCGAGCGCGACGCACCACGCACGCACCCGGTCTCCGTCGAGGTGCGGGAGTTCGGCGATCCCGTCCTCGACCGCGGCGCCGTCGGCCATCGGCAGCACGGCCCAGTCGACGGCGTCGAAGGCCGGGTCGCCGACGCACGGCCTCGGGTCGATCGCGACTGCGCCCCGCTCCGGTCCGGCGTCCAGGACGTTGCCCGGGTGCAGGTCGCCGTGCACGAGCGCGATCGGGCCGCTGGCCGCCAGTTTCTCGGCGCGGGCCAGTCCGGTGCGCAGCGATTCCAGCGGAAGGTGCGCTTCGGCCGGGGATCCGGCGAGGCGTTGCTCGGCGAGGCCGAACATGAACCGGACGCGTTCGAGCTGGGTCGGGAACGGCCCGGCGGCCGGGACTCCATGGATGTCGTCGAGCAGTTCGCCGATCTGGTCCCACGGGACGTCCGCACCGCGTTCGGTGAACGTGTCGCCCGGTTCGAGTCCTTCGAGCAGCACCGCGCCGTGGTCGAGGTCGGCGTCGAGGATCTGCACGACCCGCGACAGACCGGTCCACGACCCGAGTGCGGTGGCCTCCGCGGTCGCGATCGCGCGGTCCGGGCAGAGTTTGAGCACCTTCAGCGTGCCGTCGCCGTCGCGGCAGAGCAGCGTGCGGCCGGTGTTGCCGGGCCGGGCTTCGGACACGGTGAGGCCCCACTGGCGGCAGAGCCGCTCGACCAGCGCGGGCAGCGCGTCGCACCACGCTTGCGCAGCCGGGCCGAAGCGGTTGACGAGGCGGGCGCGGGCAGCGGTGTCCATCAGAGCGTTGTCCCTCAGTTCCGCCATCAGAACAGCGGCCAGGGGATCGCGCGCCAGTCGTCGCCGGGCTCGGGGAACACCGCCTCGGCGAGCAGGTAGTCGGTGCGCTGCGAAAGGGCCCGGATCTCGAAGGCGGTCAGGTGCTCGCCGAGTTCCGCGCCGAGGCGGCCGTCGAGGTCCGCGCGGAGCTTCCGCAGCTTCTCGACCGCGTCCTCGGGCAGTTCCTCGCCGATCCAGCCCCACAGCACGGTGCGCAGCTTCGGGTCGGTGTGCAGGCAGATGCCGTGGTCCACGCCGTAGACGTGGCCGTCGGTCGCGGCGAGCAGGTGGCCGCCCTTGCGGTCGGTGTTGTTGACGACGATGTCAAGGACCGCGAGTTCGCGCAGGTCCGGGTGGTCGGCGTGGACGAGCACCGCCGGTTCGCCGAGCCGGTCGTGCGCGTGCAGCACGGTGCGCCAGCCTTCGGGGACTTCCTCCGGCGCGCAGACCTCGACGACTTCGGTGTCCTCCTCGGTCTCGACCCACAGCTGCACCATGCCGGGCCCGAACGGGCCGTCGCGCAGCACGGTGGGCGGGATCGCGCCGAGGCCGCAGGCGTCGGAGATCATCGCGGTGGCGACCTCGCGGCCGGCGAGAGTGCCGTCCGGGAAGTCCCACAGCGGCCGCTCCCCCGACACCGGCTTGTACACGACGCGGCCGGTGACGCCGTCGAGTTCGATCGCGCAGAAGAGCGTGACGTTGGAGGCGTCGACCAGCCTGCCCTCGACGTCGATGCGGCCGCGGGAGACGAAATCGCGGGCGGCGGGGTCGGCCGGCCCTGGCGCGGTGCTCGCCACGGGCGCCCTCAGTCCTCGGTCACGTCGACGTCGCGCCGGTACCCGTTCTGCCGCGGGCAGATGTGCCCGGCCGGGTCGAGCGGTTCGCCGCACAGCGGGCACGGCTTGCGGCCGGCGTTGACGACGCGGTCGGCGCGTTCGGCGAAGGCGCGGGCGGCGACCGGGGTGAGGAACACGCGGACCGCGTCCGGGCCCTCCTCGGTGTCGTCGAGCACGACCGTCTCGTCGATTTCGCCCTCGGTGATCGCGAGCAGCTCCACGACGACCGCGCCGGAGTCGGCGTCCCAGCCGAGCCCCATCGTGCCGACCCGGAACTCCTCCTCGACGGGCACCGCGAGCGGGTCCACGTCGACCTCGTCGTCGGGGGCCTCGGCGGGCACGTCGGCCCCGAACCGGCTGGCGACCTCCTCCAGGAGCGACCCGAGCCGCTCCGCGAGGACGACCACCTGCTGTTTTTCGATCGTGACGCTGATCGTCCGCACGTCCTCCGTCGCTTGGAGGTAGAAGGTGCGGTCGCCGGGCTCGCCGACCGTGCCGGCCACGAACCGGTCGGGCTTGCGGAAGACGTGGATTACGCGTGACATAGCGTCTTCGACCCTAGGCCACGCACGCATGATCGGCATCCGCCGCCCCGGGTTGAGGGGAGTTCGCGCGGGATTCCTGCGCGGTGCGTGCGGATCCGGACACGCAGCGGATCCTCGTTAGGCTTTCCGGGTGCCTCGCATCTCTCCTCATGGAACCTGGACCTCTCCCGTCACCGCGGCCGACGCGGCGGCCGCCGGCGGCGGCGCGCAATGGCTCGCCGCGGTCGACGGCGCGCTCTGGTGGGCGGAGGCGCGGCCTGCCGAAGGCGGTCGCGTCGCGCTCGTGCGCGCGCTTCCCGGCGGCGGCGTCGAGGACGTGCTGCCCGCGCCGTGGAACGTCCGCAACCGGGTGCACGAATACGGCGGGCGGCCGTGGCTCGCGGTCGACGACGTCGTGGTGTTCACGCATTGGGCCGATCAGCGGGTGTACGCGCTGAAGAACGGCGAAGTCGCCCCGCTCACCCCGGAACCGGCCACGCCGCAGGGCGTCCGGTACGGCGACCTCCGGCCCGGCCGCGAGGGCGAGGTGTGGGCGGTCCGCGAGCGCAGCACCGGGCCGCGGCGCACCGACATCTCCCGCGAGCTGGTCGCGATCCCGCTGAACGGCTCCGCCGAACGAGTGCTCGTCGAAGGGCACCGGTTCTTCACCGCTCCGCAGCTGTCGCCGGACGGCGCGCACGCCGCGTGGATCGCGTGGGACCACCCGGCGATGCCGTGGGACGGAACCGAGCTGTTCGTCGCGCCGGTGGCGGCCGACGGTTCCTTCGGGGACGCGCGCGTGCTGGCGGGCGGGCCGGACGTCGCGGTGTGCCAGGTCGCGTGGGAAACCGCGGATCAGCTGCTCGTGCTCGCCGACCCGAACGGCTGGTGGAACCTGCACCGCGTCGGACTCGACGGCGCGACCGTCAATCTCGCGCCGGTGGAACGCGAGCTGGGCGGGCCGATGTGGAAGCTCGGCACCAGCTGGTTCGCTCCGCTGGGCGGCGGGAAGCACGCGGTCCTCGACTCCGGAAAGCCGGCGATCCTCGACGAGAGCGACGGTTCGGTCACGCGCGTCGACACCGAGCTGACCGTGTGGTCGTCGATCGGGCTCGTCGCGACGCCGGACGGGATCGCCGGGATCGCGGGCGGGCCGCGGCACGAGAGCGCGGTCGTGGTGCTGGACCCGGCCACCGGGAAGTGGCGCGCGCTCACGCCGCAGCCGGCCTCGCTGCCGCCCGCGGAGTACCTGCCGGTGCCGCAGGAGCGGGTGTTCACCGGGCCGGACGGCGCGGACATCCCAGCCTACGTGTTCCCGCCGACGAACCCGGACTTCGTCGCACCGGAAGGCGAACTGCCGCCGTACGTGGTCCACGTGCACGGCGGGCCGACCGGGCACAGCGACGAATCGCTGGACCTGGACTTCGCGTACTTCACCAGCCGCGGCATCGGCGTCGTCGCGGTGAACTACGGCGGCTCCACCGGCTACGGGCGCGCGTTCCGCGAGCGGCTGCGGGAGCAGTGGGGCGTGGTGGACGTGCGCGACTGCGCGGCGGTCGCCGAAGCGCTGGTCGCGGAAGGGATCGCCGACCGGGCCCGGCTGGGCATCCGCGGCGGCAGCGCGGGCGGGTTCACCTCGGCGGCGTCGATCACGATGACCCGCACCTACGCGGCGGCGACGGTGAAGTTCCCGATCCTCGACTTCGCCGGCTGGACCGGAGAGGGCGGCGAAACGCATGACTTCGAGTCGCAGTACGTGGTCAGCATGGTCGGCCCGTATCCGGAAACCGCGCAGCGGTACCGGGAGCGCTCGCCGATGACGCACGTGGGTTCGCTGGCCGGGCCGGTGCTGTTCCTGCAGGGCCTGGAGGACGAGATCTGCCCGCCGGACCAGGCGGACCGGTTCGTTTCCGAAATCGACGGCACCGGGATCCCGCACGCGTACCTGCGGTTCGAGGGCGAACAGCACGGTTTCCGGAAGGCGGAGACGATCGTCGCCGCGCTGGAGGCGGAACTTTCCTTCTACGGCCAGGTGTTCGGCTTCGAGACGCCGGACGTGCCGCGGCTGGAGCTGTCCCGATGAGGCCCGCCAGACTCTCCGCCGGGGACACCGTCGCGCTCGTCGCGCCGTCCGGGCCGGTGCCGCAGGACCTGCTGGACGCCGCGCTTCCGGTGCTGCGCGAGTGGGGCGTGAAGGTGCGGATCGGGGCCGGCGTGCGGGCTTCCGGCCAGTCCTACCTGTCCGCGCCGGACCAGGCGCGGGCGGCGGAGTTCACCGAGGCGTGGCTGGATCCGGAGGTCCGGTGCGTGCTGGCGGCGCGCGGCGGCTACGGGACGCAGCGGATGATCGATCTGGTGGACTGGGCGGCGTTGCGGGCTGCCGGGCCGAAGGTGCTGGCCGGGTCGAGCGATGTGACCGCGCTGCACCGGGCCGTGCACACCCATCTGGACCTTGCGACGCTGCTCTCGCCGATGCCGGCCAGCGTCCTCTTCGACGAAGACGCGTCGGAGCACCTGCGGCGGACGTTGTTCGAACCGGATCACGCGCGGGTGCTGCGGGCGCGGGAGCCGGATGTGGTCGTGCCCGGCCGCGCGCTGGGCGTGCTGGTGGGCGGGAATCTGTCGCTGCTGGCGTCCGGGGTCGGGACGGCTGAGCAGGGGTCCGCGCGCGGCGGGATCGTGCTGCTGGAGGACGTGACCGAGAGCCCGTACCGGATCGACCGGATGGTGACGCAGCTGCTGCGTTCCGGCTGGCTCGACGGCGTGCGCGGGATCGTGCTGGGTTCGTGGGCCGCGTGCGGCGACCCGGCGGAGGTCCGGGAACTGCTGGCGGAACGGTTGTCGCCGCTCGGGGTTCCGGTGCTGAGCGGGTTCGGCTTCGGGCACGTGGCGGGGTCGCCGACGCTGCCGCTCGGGGTTTCGGCCTCGCTCGACACGGAACTGGGCACCGTCACCCTCGACTCCCCCGCGCTGGACTGAGCCGCATGCGACTGTCCACTGTGGAAACCCGGGCGCGCTTCGCGGCGGCGCGGGTGGCCCGTCTCGCCACAGTGGACAGTCGCGGGGTCCCGCATCTGGTGCCGGTGACGTTCGCGGTGCGCGACGACACGGTGGTGTTCGCGGTCGACCACAAGCCGAAGACCACGACGTCGTTGCGGAGGCTGGCGAACATCGCGGAGAACCCGGCGGTGTCGTTCCTGGTCGACGAGTACGACGAGGATTGGTCGCGATTGTGGTGGGCCCGCGCGGACGGGGCGGCGCGGGTGGTCGCTGACGCCTCACGGGCTTCGTATGCCGGTTGGTTGACGGAGAAGTATCCGCAGTACGCGGAGAGGCCGCCGGAGCACGCGGTGGTCGTGACCGAGGTGCGGACCTGGCGGGGTTGGGCGGGTTCGTAACGAACGGTCCGGGCGTGGCGATCTTTCTCCCGAACTGGGGAGGATCATGCGTATCGCGCTTGTGCTGACCGGCCTTGTCCTGCTGGTCGCGGGCTGTTCGGCCGAGGGTCCGGCGGCTGCTCCGAAGCCGAGTCCCGCGCCGCCGTCGAGTTCCGCGCCGCCGCTGGCCGCGGGTGACCTCACGAAGTATCTGCCGAGCGGGGACGAGCTGGCGAAGGCCGGTCTCACCGTGGGACGGGATCGGCTGCCGTACGTCGTCGGCCCGAACACGCCGCTGCGCATCGTGCGGGCGTGCGCCACCGACCAGCCTTGGGACGCCGCCGTACGGAACGGCGCGCAGGCGTACTCCACAAAGGACACGCTGTGGGTCCGGCAGCGGCTCGCCGAGTACGAGGGCTTCACCGGATCGCAGGTCGTCTCGGGCCTGGACAAGGCTCTCAGCTGTGGGAAAACGGTGTCGGGAGACCACGATCTCGCAGTCGTGAGCCGGTTCTCCTCGCACGGCAAAGGGCTCCCCGAGGACGCCGAGCTGACGGTGAAGTCCCGGTTCTCGGTCCCCGGCACCGGTGATCCCCAGCTCGGGTTCTGCGGGCAGTTCGCGGAGGCCCGGATGGCCGGCTGTGTCCTGGTCCTCGCGCACGGCAATCGCGTTCTTGCGGTCGCGGCCACCGACTACCAAATGAGCATGGCCGCGCAACAGGCCGAACTGAAGCGGCTGGTTCCCGCCTTCGTCGCGGCGTTCGACCAGGACTGAGGTAACGCTGGGCCCGAGCCCGGCGATCTTCCCGGCATGCGGAGGGGGATCTTGGGGGTCGAGCAGCGACAGGCTCCTGCTTCCTTTGCCGCCGAGTGGATCGACCCGCTGCTCCTCGCGCCGCAGTGCGAGGGCGAACGACCTTGGGAGCGCGCTTTTCGCAATGATGTGCAGGCGACCGCCCGGGCCGGGGAATTGCTCGTCTGGCAGCTGGTGGCGGCCTACGACGGCTATTCCGGCGAGCGGCTCCTCTCGACTGTCGATGCGGCACTGACATGCGGCGACGCGGCTGAACCCGGGATCTGCGGGTCGGCGACGCTGGAGACCGAGAACCGCTGCGGCACCCCAGACGCGACGGGGCAGCATGCCGAACTGACGCGACTGGCTCCCACCTTCGCCGCGGCGTTCGACCAGGACTGACGATGGCGAAACGGCGCTACGTGGCCCGGGGCGTGCCCGGCGGGTACCAGATCTGGGACAACCGTGCCCGCCGCTGGTGGGGCGATCACTACCAGCTCTGCCCGGACGACCTGGTCGCCGCGCTCAACCGCGGCGCGGACCACGCGACCCTCACCGCGCTGATCAACCGGTACCGCGCGGCGAAGCGCTGACCCGGCTTCAGGGCAGCGCTTCGATCCGTTCGAGGTGTTCCTCGCCCCATTCGCCGAGCGGGGCGATCGCGGCGTTGAGCGTGCGGCCGAAATCGGTCAGCGAGTACTCCACTTTCGGCGGGACCTGGTGGTAGACCTCGCGGTGCACGAGCCCGCTGCTCTCCAGTTCGCGGAGCTGGTGGATCAGGATGCGCTCGCTGATGCCGGGCACCGCGCGCCGCAGCTCGCCGAACCGGACCGGGCCGTCGCTCAGGGCGAACAGGATCAGGCCTTTCCATTTGCCGCCCATGACGGCGATCGCCGCGTCGAGTCCGCAGGTGTACTTCTTCACCGAAGGCTCCTCCCCTTTTTCACTGACAATAATGTCAGTACCGAACAAAATTGTAGGTACTTGATCTTCGGTGCGTGCGGCTTCAGGATGAAACGGACGCCGGAACCGGGCCTCAGGGTCCGATGTGGACGGTGTGATTCATCGGAAACCATTGCTGGAGCTGAAAAATATGACTGGGGATATTCGCACGCCGGTGACCGTTGCGGGACTGGGGTCGATGGGGCGGGCGCTGGCCGGGGCGTTCCTCGCGGCCGGGCATCCGACGACGGTGTGGAACCGGACGCCGGACAAGGCCGCGCCGCTGGTGGCCGACGGGGCGGTCCGGGCCGCCGACCCGGCCTCGGCGGTCGCCGCGAGCCCGCTGGTCGTCACGTGTCTGACGACGTTCGGCGACACTCGCGAGGCGTTGGGGCCGGTGTCCTTCGACGGGCGCGCGCTCGTGACCTTGAACAGCGGGATCCCGGCTGATGCCCGCATGACGGCCGAGTGGGCGGCCGGCCGCGGTGCGCGGTTTCTCGCCGGAGCGGTCAAAAACGTGCCGTCCGCGGTCGGAGCGCGGGACACGCTTCTCTACTACGCCGGGGACAAAGCCGTTTTCGACGAGCACGAGACCACGCTGAAGGTGCTCGGCGGCGACACCGTCCACCTCGGCGGCGAGCCGGATCTGGCCGCGCTGTACGAGATGGCGGTCGGCGGCACCCTGTTGCCCGCGCTCGCCGGGTTTTTCCAGGGTGCGGCCGCGGTCCAGTCGCGCGGGCTGGAGGCGAGCACGCTGGTGCGGTTCACCGTGAAGTGGTTCGAGATGATCAACTCGGTCCTGCCGGTCTTCGCCGACGAGATCGACCGCGGCGACTACACCGAGGCAGCGTCCTCGGTGAATCTCTTCCACGAGATGGCCGCCGACGACGACGCGTTCGGCGCGGAGACGGGCGTCGACACGTCCTGGCGCGGCCCGCTCAACGATCTGGTGCAGCGGGCGGTCGAGGCAGGGCACGGGGACCACAGCATCTCGGCGCTGGTGGAGGTGCTTCGCAAACCGGCGGCGTAGCCGCGGAGCGCCGGAACACTCAAGCGGCACCGGACATATGGTGCGGGCCGAGGGTGACGAACGGAGCGCACATGAGCAGGGTCCATCGGGTTTCGTTTCACGGCAAGGGAGTTCGCCTCGCCGGGGACCGCTGGGAGCCCGACGGCGCGCGGCGCGGCACGGTGCTGTTCCTGCACGGCGGCGGGCAGACCCGGCATTCCTGGGGCCGCGCCGCGGAACGGGTCGCGCGCGACGGCTGGTCGACGGTCACCCTCGACGCGCGCGGGCACGGGGACAGCGAGTGGGCGCCGGACGGCTACACCCTGGACGCGTTCGTCGAGGACCTTTACGCCGTCCTGGAAGCGCTCGGCGAGGTTCCGGTGCTGGTGGGCGGGTCGCTCGGCGGGATGACCGCGCTCACGGCCGCCGGCGAACGGCCGGGGTGCGCCGCGGGGCTGGTGCTGGTCGACGTCACGCCGCGGATTTCGGTGGCCGGCCGGGAACGGATCGCCGAGTTCATGGCGGGCGCGCCGAACGGGTTCGCGTCGCTGGAGGAGGTCGCGGACGCGATCCACGCCTACAACCCGCACCGCCGCCGTCCGCGCAATCTCGAAGGGCTGCGCAAGAATGTCCGCCTGCGCGCGGACGGCCGCTGGCACTGGCATTGGGATCCGCGGATCCTGGACTTCGGCGACGAGCCGAGCCGCGACATCGGCGAGGACCGGCTCGCCGACGCGGCGCGGGCGCTCGAGGTCCCGGTGATGCTGGTGCGCGGGAGCGAGTCCGACGTCGTGACCGACGCGAGCGTCGAGAATTTCCGGCGGCTGGCGCCCGGCGCGCGGTTCGAGGAGGTCAAGGCCGGGCACATGGTCGCCGGGGACGACAACGACGTCTTCACCTCGCATCTCGTGGACTTCCTCGACCGCGACGTCTCCCGGTGAGTCAGCGCGTCTGCGCGAGGTCCCCGAAGTAGCCGGTCCGCCACAGGATCCGGGTCCGGACTTCGGTGATGCGCCAGCCGTTCCCGGTCTGCCGCAGGTCCGCGGTGACGACGCCGCCCGCGGTGAACGCCCGGTCTTCCATGCGCACGGTGACCGGGCGGTCCTTCCACAGGTGGATCGCGACGAGATTCGCGCGCACGACGGCCGTGGCGCCGTGGATCTCGACGTCGTGGCCGGTCAGCAGGTGCTGGCTCGACTCGAAGCGGGCGAAGCTGCGGGCGTGGCTGTCGGCGATGTCCTCCGGGCCGGCGGTCTCCGCGCCGTTGGGGCGCACGATCTTCCCGTCCGGCGCGAAGATCCGCTGAAAACGCGGTGCGTCGAACTGCCGCTCGTCGACCGCGCGGTAGTAGCTGTTGAAGGTGCGGACGATCCGGGCTGTCGCGAGCAAGGCGTCGAGTTCGTGCTGATCCGTTTCCTGCACCGGCTTCTCCCCTCGGGGTCCCGCTGTCTCGGTTCATCGTCCCGCGTCCGAGTGCCGTGGCATCATGCTGTGACGGCGGTCGCACCCTCGGTGGGGCCGCTGCGCATCGGGGGGAGGCGTTGTGGGGTGTGCAATCGCGGTGGTGGTCGTCGTGATGCTGATCGCCGCGGCCGTCAGCAGCAACCTCGACCATGCGGTGGCCAACGGATTCAACGCCCTGGTCTGGATCGCGCTGATCGGCGGCGGTCTCCGGCTCGCGTCGAAAGCGTACGAGAAGAACAAGGCGAAGATCGCGGCGAACACGCAGGCCGTGAGGGACAAGACCAGCTCTGAGCGGTCTTCGCAGGCCTCCGAATGGCAGCGGAAGACAAGGGAAGCCAAGCTGCCCGCACCGCGCCACCCGGGTCCGGTGCAACTGACCTTGAGCGGCTCGGCTCGCGACGCCGTGTCTGACGCCGACCGGGCCAGGCGCACGATCCGCGAGGTGCTCGCCGCGCTCACCGTCGGCGTCGCCGACGAGGCCCGGGCGCACGCGGAGGTCTTGCGCCCGCAGGTCGAGCGGCCGTGCGAACCGGGACGTTTCCTTCAGGAGGAGGAAGACTACGGCCGGTACAACGTCTGGTGGGGTTTCGAGCGCGACGGCACTCGCCCTGCCCGGGAAACGGTCGGCCGGATCAAGGATCTGTTCGTCTGGGCTTCCGCGCGCCGGATCCTGTTCTCCGGCATCCATCCCGAAGCGGAGCGCCTGCTGGCCCCGATCACCGATCCGCTCGCCAAACGGTTCCGCGAAACCCTGAGCACCCGCTACGGGCGGGCCGACGACGGCGCCGGGATCGCGGTGCTCCCGCCCGGCGAATGGGAAGCCTTCCTCGGCGACCTGCACAGCGCGCTCGTCGCGGTCGCCGACGGGCTGGCCGCGCTCCCCCTTCCCAAGCTGTTGCCGCTCATGCACCGGCCGAAGGAAGCCCGGTTCAAGGAGCACGTGTCGGGCGAGGCGATGGAGCAGGATCTCCGGGACTTCATCGAAGACACCGCGAAGCTGAAGGAGGCGGCGCTCACCGGGCCGTGGCCGCTCCGGTTCGGTTCCGCGTGGCAGCTGGACGGCGGGGTGCTAGACGGGTTCGTGACCGAGGAGATCCGCCGTCGGCTGGCCAAGGGAACCGAGGGTTTCGAGTTCGTGGCCCGGTGGAGCACCGACCGGCTCGACGCCGCAAGCTTCGCCCGCGCCTATCTGGCTTACGTGACCATCGCGCTCGACTATCTGACGGAGGTGCTCGGCAACATGGCCGACTACAAACGGGATTCCGCGCCGCAGTCCGGCCACCGCATCGAAATCGGCGGCGACGTGACGCACAGCAACTTCATCCTCAACAGCACGGTCCGCGACATCACGACGGTGCTGGCTCCGGTCGCCGGCCGCGACGACCGGCTCGCCGAGGCGATCGAGGCGCTTTCCGCGGCGGTCCGCGAGGATCCTGATCTGCCGGACGAGGAGCGCGAGGAGCTTCTGTACCACGTCAAGGACATCGCGGAAGCCGCCGCTGAACCCGGCGAGAAGCAGAAGCGCGGCCGGGCGAAACTGGCGTTGAGCGCGGTGACCGAGGCCGCCAAGACCGGTGCGCAGCTCGCGCAGACCGTGACTGCTTGGCACGACGTGCTGACCAAGATGTTCTGAGCGCGAAGAAACCCGTTGAGACGGGCCCGGCCGCGGGTGAAAGGTGTACCCGTGAATACCGAACTGAGGCACGCGTGCGTGACTTCGCTGGTCGCGTTGGCGAGCAGTCCGGCCTACCAGGACAGGGCGGACGCCGGATGCAGCCTGGCGAACTTCGCTGACGCCCCTGAGGCTCAACAGGCACTGGTGAATCTCGTGCTGGACAGCAAAGACACGGGCGTCATCGACGCGACCGCGCGAGCCTTGCTTCAACGGCTCGACGCCACGTGCATCCGATTGGTGGCAACAGCACTCGCGACGGCTGATCCAGAGCAGGCGGAATGGATCGACCGAGCGGTCAGCGAGGTCTTGGGGATCACCTCCGGCGACCGGGACGCCGCGGTCGGGATGTGCGAGCCGCTCACGCACAGCGCGAACGAGGAAGTCCGGCGCGGAGCGATGCACCTGCTCGACGAGCTTAAGAGCATCAATCCGATCCTTCGCACAGTAAGCCGATGGTGACGATCCTCTGATCGGTTCCCCAGCGGTGACCGGACCTTGACCGCCTTCGGCAAGACTCTTACCTTTGACCTGCCAGACATCGGATGTACGACGCCGCCGGCCGATGTGCCCCTTTCGTTCCTGTTCGGAAAGGACACTCCGTGATGCCGGATTCCTCTGCTTTTCCGCGCCGTACGGCGCTGCGCACGATGGCCGGGGCGGCGCTCGCCGTGCCGGTTCTGGCTGGCCCGCTGGCCCGGTTCGCCACTGCCGCGAGCCCGTTGTGGCATCCCGATCCCGTGAAGGACGGGCTGAAAGCCTTCGAGGGCGTAGAGGCGGATCGCGGCGGTGCGCACCCCGACCGGAAATACGTGGTGGTCGAGGGAAATCACTACCGCTTCAACATCTGGCGCGACGACCGCGACACCACGGGCGGCGGGGATCGGCAGCGGACCGAGACGAAGGGCATGGTGCAGAACGGTTCCGCGCTGAAGATGCACAACGGCGAGACCTGGACGCTGTCCTACGAGATGTTCATCCCGGCCAGTCTGCACGGGACAAGCCGGTTCACGCACATCTTCCAGACGAAGACCCCGGCGACGAACGAAGGTCCGTGGGTGACGCTCGACCTGGTCCGGGACGGCGGTGTGGAGATGATTTCCGCGCGGGCGTACGCGAATCCGGGTTCGCCGTCGATCGCGGCGGCGAAGCTGGCTCCGTTGCGGGACAAGTGGATCACGATCGAGTGGACGCTGACTCCGGGCGACGCGGGCGCGGCGGCCTGCGTGATCCGCAGCGGCGCCGGTGCGGGGGCGCCGATCGCCGCACAGGGCAGCAAGACCGGGGTGAAGCTGCCGGATCAGGGCGACTACGTGCGGCCGAAGTGGGGCATTTACCGCTCGGTGGAGAGCGACCCTGCGGATATTCTCGACACCTACCTGCTGTTCCGGAATTACCGCGCGAACCGCAAGTAGCCGGAGAGGGTGGTCCCGGCGGGAGGCCGGGACCACCCTTTCACAGCGGTTTGGCGGGAGTGTCCGGGAGGAATTCCTCGTCCTTGGGCTTCTTCCGCCATGCGGCGACGAGCCCGAGCGGGTCGGGGCGCAGCAGGGACGCGGCGGCGTAGAGGCTGACCACGACGACGATCGCGATGAACCACCAGTCGTAGAGCGCCTGCTCCCCCGTCGGGTAGTACACGAGGGTCACGAACACCGAGATCGCCACGATCGCGGACAGGTTCCGCCGCTCCCACGGGAACGCCGAGATCAGCACGAAGCCCCAGGTCAGGTACCACGGCAGGGTCGGCGGCATGAGGATCGCGACGGCCAGCAGGGTGATCGCGGCGCGGTAGACGGCTTCCTTGCCGCCGCCGCGGGCGAGCCACCACTGGCGGACGCCGAACACGACGAGGCCGACCATCGCGATGGCGCGCGCGACGGTGACGAACGGCGACGGCTGAACGGTGGCGAAAATGTGGACGAGGTTGTAGACGGCCTCGCCGATGCCGCTCGGGAAGTTCAGCCAGTTGGTGATCAGCTGCGGGGCCTTGAGCCCGGACCACCAGCCGAGGTTGAGCGAGCCGAGCGACACCCAGGTGCCGACGACGAACACCGGCAGGAACAGCCCGACCGCCGCGGCGCCGGCCTTGAAGAAGTTCTTCGTCTTCGACGGGCCGCGCATGTCCGCGGCCCACATCCAGACCATGAACGGCAGCGCGACGGCGGCGGTCGGCTTGATCAGCATGCCGATCGTCACGAGGATGACCGCGATGACGTGTTTGCGCTCGAGCGCGGCGAGCATCCCGATGGTGAGGAAGCCGAGCATCATCAGGTCGTTGTGCGGGCCGCCGAAGAGGTGGATGACCATCATCGGGCTGGCGACCGCGACCCAGAGCGCGACGGGGAGCTTCCCGCCGAGGTGCTTGACGAGCCGGGGCAGCGCCCACAGCGTCATGCCGAGCCCGACGAGCAGGACGAGCCGGGTGAGGATGACGCCGGCGATCATGTGGTCCTGGGTGATCGCGACGATGCCCTTGGAGATCAGCAGGAACAGCGGCCCGTACGGGGCGGGCGTGGTCTGCCACAGCGGGTGCACGTTCTGCACGACGTTCGGCAGCACGGGCAGCTCGGCGGGGCCGTTGGCGTACGGGTCGAGCCCGTAGAGCAGCTGCGCGCCCTGGCCGAGGTAGGAGAAGACGTCGCGGGTGAACAGCGGCGGCGACACGATCAGCGGCGCCATCCAGCACAGCGCGGCGATCAGGATCGGCTTGCTGCCGATGCGCCCGGCGAGCGCGTAGCGGCCGAGCCGGACCCACGCCCACACGACGAGGCCGAATCCGCTGTAGAGCAGCGCGTTGGCGAGCGCGCGGCCGTGGCCGTAGCGGATCCACGAGAGCGGGCCGTGGCCGATGACGGGGTCTCGGATGAGGATGCCGCCCGCGCCCAGCGCGGCGAGCATGAGGAGGGCGCTTCCGACCGTACCCATGGCGATGGTGCGGTAGGGGAAGCGCGAAGGCGTCAGGAACTGCCGGTCGAGACTTCCGGCGTTCGGCTGCGCGTCGTCGATAGTAGTGGCCATTTCGATCCAGAAGATTACCGGGTGCAGTCGGCCCGCCCCGCACTGGCTCCGGGCGCGGCCGGGTTCGGCGCGCGCCCGGAGCGGACTGCGGTCAGGCCTCGGCCGCGGTCCGCTGCGCGGTGCCCCCGGGGAGCGCCGCGAGCAGCGACTTCGTGTACTCGTGCTGCGGGTCGAGCAGGACCTGTTCGACGGTACCGGTCTCGACGAGTTCGCCGCGGTACATCACCGCGACCCGGTCGGCGATGTTCCAGGCCAGTCCCAGGTCGTGGGTGATGACGAGCGCGGACAGGCCGAGCTGGCGGCGCAGCCGGAGCAGCAGTGCGAGGATCTCGCCGCGCACCGACGCGTCGAGCGAGGCCACCGGTTCGTCGGCGAGCAGCAGCGACGGTTCGAGCGCGAGGGCCCCGGCGATGACGACGCGCTGGCGCTGGCCGCCGGACAGCTCGTGCGGGAGCCGGTCGAGGAATTTCTCCGGCGGGCGCAGTTCGGCGGATTCGAGCGCTTTGAGCACGACGTCGCGTTCGTTCGCCAGGCCGTGGATGCGCGGGCCTTCGGCGACCGCCTCGTACACCGTGTGGGCCGGGTTCAGCGCGCTTGTCGGGTCCTGGAGCACGAGCTGGACTTCCCGCCGGTACGCGCGCAGCCCGGCCCCGCCCGCGGGCACCGGCTTGCCCGCGTAGCGGACCGCGCCGGAGTCGGGTTTCTGCAGGCCGAGCAGCGTGCGGGCGAGGGTGGTCTTGCCGGAGCCGGACTGGCCGACCAGCGCGACGATCTCGTCCCGGCGGACCTCCAGGTTCACTCCGTTGACCGCGTGGATCCGCTTGCCCTTGCGGTCACGGAACGTGACGTGCAGGTCCTCGGCGGCGAGCAGCGGCGCCTCGTCCGCACCCGCGCGCTCCTCCGGCTCCGGGGGCAGCGGGGTCGCGGTGGCCGGGGCGTAGCGCGACACCGGGTCGCCGACCGTCGGGAAGGCTGCGGCGAGGGCGCGGCTGTGTTCGTGCTGCGGCGAGGACATCAGCTCGGCGCTGGGACGTTCCTCGACGAGTTCGCCGTCGTACATCACCGCGATGCGTTCGCAGGTGGCGGCGAGCACGGACAGGTCGTGGCTGATCATGATCAGCCCGATGCCGCGTTCGGCGACCAGTTTCGACAGCACGGACAGCACCTGGGCCTGGACGATGACGTCGAGCGCGGTGGTCGGTTCGTCGGCGATCACCAGCCGCGGTTCGCAGGCCAGCGCCATCGCGATCATCACGCGCTGTTTCTGGCCGCCGGAGAGCTCGTGCGGGTACGCGCCCGCCCGCGAGCGCGGCAGGTCGACCTGTTCGAGCAGTTCGGTGACCCGGGCCTGCACCTGTGCTTCGGTCTGCGCCTTGCCGTCGGGGGCGTGCAGGCGGATCGGTTCGGCGATCTGCTCGCCGATGCGGCGGACCGGGTTGAGCGCGTGCATCGCGCCCTGGAACACCACCGACGCCTCGGCCCAGCGGACCGCGCGCAGCCGTCCCCAGCGCATCTCGCTGACGTCCTCGCCGTCGAGCAGGATTTCGCCGGTGATCTTCGCGCTGCGAGGGAGGAGCCGGAGCACGCTCATCGCGACGGTGGACTTGCCGGAGCCGGACTCCCCCGCGACGCCGAGCGTGCCGCCCGCGTCGAGGCGCAGGTCGACGCCGCGGACCGCGGGGACGTCGCCGCCGCCGGTGCGGTAGGTGACGCCGAGGTTTTTGAGTTCGAGCAGCGCGGTCACGAGTGCCGTCCTTTGAGCCGCGGGTTCAGCACGGTTTCGAGGCCGCGGCCGACGAGGGTGAACATCAGCACGACGAGCACGATCGCGATGCCCGGCGGGAGCAGGTTCCACCAGGCGCCGCGGGTGACCGCGCCGTTGTTGAGGGCGGTTTCGAGCATCGCGCCCCAGGAGATCGAGGTGGGGTCGCCGACGCCGAGGAACGACAGGGTGGCGTCGGCGATCACCGCGTTGCCGACCACGAGGGTGGTGTTGGCGAGCACGAGCGGGGCGACGCCGGGCAGCACGTGTTTGGCGACCACGTGCAGGTGTCCGCCGCCGAGCGCGCGGGCGCGTTCGATGTACGGGCGGCTTTCGATGGTGAGCGTCTGGGCGCGGACCAGCCGGGCGGTACTCGGCCACGCGGTGACGCCGATCGCGAGCACGATGGTCCAGATCCCTTGCGGCAGCACGGCAGCCAGCGCGATGGCCAGCACGAGCGAGGGCAGCACGAGGAAGAAGTCGGTGAACCGCAACAGGATCGCCGACACCCAGCCGCCGAAGTGCGCGGCGGTGATGCCGATCAGGGTGCCGATGAACACGCTCAGCGCGGTCGCGCAGAATCCGACGAGCAGCGAGATCCTGGTGCCCCACACGGTCATCAGCAGCACCGAGCGGCCGTCGATGTCGGTGCCGAGCCAGAACTGGCTGTCCGGCGGGCTGAGCGGTTTTCCGGCGACGCGGGTGACGTCGAGGCCGCTCTGGTCGCTGATCAGCGGCAGCAGCAGCGCGAGCAGGACGGTGAGCACGAGCAGGAAAAGCCCGGCGAGCGCGGCTTTCTGGGTGGCGAACTCGTGCCAGGTGCGGGCGATTCCGGCGCGGCGGCGGCGCCACGCGATCGCGCGGGCGCTCTCGGCGGTGGTTGCGGCGGTCATGCGGTACGCACCCTCGGGTCGAGCACGCGGTAGAGCAGCTCCGCGAACAGGTTCATCAGGACGACGGCGCTGGCGAGGACGATGAAAACCCCTTGCAGCACCGGCAGGTCCGGGCCGTGCAGCGCGTCGTAGGTGAGCTGGCCGAGGCCCGGCCAGCTGAACACCGCCTCGACGGTGACCGCGCCGGCGACCACCGTGCCGAACTGCATGAACACCAGCGTCACGGTGGGCAGCAGCGCGTTGGGGACCGCGTGCCGTCGCCGGACGAGGTCGTCGCGCAGGCCTTTCGCGCGGGCGGTGGTGAGGTAGTCGGCGTTCATCTCCCCCAGCAGCGACGAGCGCATCACCAGCATGTACTGCGCGTAGAACACCGCGAGCAGCGTCAGGCACGGCAGGATCAGGTGGTGCAGCACGTCGAGGCTTTGGGCGAAGAACCCGGGCCCGGCGTCGGGCGAGTGCATGCCGCGGCTGGGGAACAGTCCGTTGGTGGCCACGAGCAGCAGCAGGCCGAGCCAGAACTGCGGGACCGACCAGAACGTCAGCGCGATGCCGGTCTGCGCGCGGTCGAAGAAGCTGTCGCGCTTCCACGCCGCGCGGATGCCGAGCCAAAGCCCGAGCGCGACGGCCAGGACGGTCGCGCTGCCGACGAGCAGCACGGTCGGCCAGAGCCGTTCGCCGATCATGTCCAGCACCGGGCGGCGTTCGATGTAGGACTCGCCGAAGTCGCCTTGGAACAGGCCGACGAAGTAGTTCCCGAACTGGGCCAGGACGGGCTTGTCGATGCCGAGCCGCTCGCGCAGTTCGGCGATCTGGCCGGGGTCGGTCGGGCGGTCGCGGGCCATGAACGCGACCGGGTCGCCGGGCAGCAGCCGGAAGAGGAAGAACCCGAGGACGATCACCAGGAAGACGCTGGCGACCGCCTCGGCGATCTTCGTGAGGACGAACCGGAGCGTCCCGGTCCCGCCGCGGCGCTCGTCGGGGTCGGCGAGCACTGCGGCCTGGTCGGGCGCGATCGCTTGGCTCACCCGCGGTTCCCCCTCCGCTGGACGGTCCGGCTGTCCGTGAGGGGAACCCTGCGGGACTCTGAGTACCGCAGGGTTCCCCTCACGGACTCGATCGAGCGGTCGCGAGGGCATAGAGTCGGCGTTTCGGGGGGCGTTGCGTCCTTTGTGGACGGTCGGCGCGGCGAAGCCGGGAAGCTTGAGTTTCCGGCTTCGGACTCGCGCGCTGGAGCAGTCGGCTGGCAGAGCATCGGGTTCACTCCCGGTCGTCGGCGGACTTGCCGCGGCGGGACAGCGCGATGCCGCCGCCCACGAGCACGACGAGCACTACCCCGGCGACGACGATCCACACTGTCGTGCCGGAGCCGCTGTCCGACGAAGCGGCCGAAGCGTCGGCCGGGACCGCGCCGTAGACGCCCCAGTAGCCGGTCTGCTCGAGGATCGAACCCTCGGGCTGGGGCTGCTTGCCGAACGAGGAGAACTTGTCGGAGCGGTAGGCCTCGAGCGCGTTGTCGTAGTCGTAGACGACGTTCACGGCCTGGCTGTAGAGCCGTGCCTGAGCCTGCTTCACGTAGCCGGCGCGCACGCCCGGGTCCGTTTCGGCGAGTTGCTTGGCGTAGAGCGCGTCGTACTGCGGGTCGCAGAAGAACGTGTCGGTGGTGCCGCCCTTGCCCTGGGCGTTCGGCCGCGCGGCGCAGGTGTGCAGGGCCAGCGAGTAGTCCGGGTCCGGGTTGTTCGCGTAGCCGGAGATCGCGAGGTCGTAGTTGCCCGCGTTGGTGCGGTCGTTCAGCTCGTCGTCGGAGACCAGTTCCTGCTTCACCGAGATGCCGATGTCGTGCAGCCAGCCGGTGACGTACTGGGCGAGGCGCTGGTCGGGCGCGCGGTTCGCGTGGCCGGTGAGGCGCAGTTCGAGGCGCGCGCCGCCGGGCGCGGTGCGGATGCCGTCGCGGCCCTTCGGGTAGCCGGCCGCGTCGAGCGCGGCGTTGGCGGCGGCGAGGTCGAACTTGCGCGCCTCCCCCGGCGCCGGATCCCAGTGGTAGGCCGAATAGATCGGCGGGATCACGCCGCCGCCGGGCTGGGCGTAGCCGCCGGCGACCTTGTCCACGATCGTGGAGATGTCGATCGACTGCGCGATCGCCTGGCGCACCCGGATGTCCTTGAGCACCGGGTTTCCGTTGCCGATCGGCTTGTTCTCCGAGTTCTGGACGCCGAAGTTCAGGTTGATCTCGTTGTAGCGGCGGCCGGGAGCCTTGTTCAGCGCGATGTTCGGCTGGTCCTTCAGCGCGTCGAACTGGGTCGGGGTCAGCCGGTTGATCACGTCGACCTCGCCCTGCTTGAGGGCGTTGACCGCGGCCTCGACGTCCTTGAACACCAGCAGCTGCAGCTCGTCGACCTTGGGCGCGCCGCGCCAGTAGTCCTTGTTGGCCTTGAACTTGACGTACTCGTTCTGCTTGTACTCGGTGATCTGGTACGGCCCGTCGTCGACGCCGACGACCGGGATCGTGTCGGTCTTCGGGTCGCTGTAGTCCTTGATCTGCGACCACACGTGCTCGGGCACGATCGGGACGTCGAGCAGGGCCATCGACGACTGCACGGTCTTGGTCTTGATGACCAGCGTGGCGTCGTCCGGCGCGGTCACCGACTGGAAGCTGGCGACGTAGTTGCCGTTCGCGGTGCGCGCGGTGGCGTCGGTGAGCATCCGGTTGAAGGTGAACGCGGCGTCCTTCGCGGTGACCGGCTGCCCGTCGGACCACTTCGCGCCCTTGCGGATCTTGAACGTCCAGGTCAGCTTGTCCGGCGACGTCGTCCACGATTCGGCGAGCGCGGGCGCGGCCTCGGCCTTGTCCTGCGACGGGATCGTCAGGAACTCGTAGATGAACCGGCCGACCTGCGTCGACGCGGCGAGCCCGGCGGTGAACGGGTTCAAGTGGTCGATACCAGTGGTCAACGCGACCCGCAGCACCTTCGGCTGCGCCTGCTGCTGCGCGGCCGCAGTGCCCGCCAACGGCAGAATCGCCAGCGTTCCTGCCATCACGACACCGAAAACGCGGCGCAACCCGTGCCGCCTGTGCTTATTTCGCACTTGAGAACCACCCCATCGTCAATCCCCGACCCCAGAGACGAAAAGTAACCACATACGGCGGGAAGCGCGCAATATGTGACGGTGCCGCTGCGTGTCCGATCGTTATGGTCGCGGCGCGGATCACTAGAGTGCCCGGCATGCGGATCCTGATCTCGGCCGACATGGAAGGCGCCACGGGGGTCACCTGGACCGACGACGTCGTGCCCGGGAGCCCGCAGTGGCAGCGGTTCCGGGGCATGTTCACCGGCGACGTCAACGCGGTGCTGGCCGGCCTGTACGCGGCGGGCGCGACCGACGTGCTCGTCAACGAGGCGCACTCGTCGCAGCGCAACCTGCTCCTGGAAGACCTCGACGAACGCGCGCGGATGCTGACCGGGCGGCACAAGCCGCTGTCGATGATGCAGGGCATCGATTCCGGTGTGGACGGTGTGGTGTTCCTCGGCTACCACGCCGGGGCCGGGTTCGACGGCGTCCTGTCGCACACCTATCTGGAGAACCAGATCACCGGCGTGTGGCTGGACGACGTGCCCGCGAGCGAGGGCAGGCTGAACGCGGCGATGGCGGCCGAGTACGGCGTGCCGGTGCTGCTGGTCAGCGGCGACGACCAGACCTGCGAGGACGCGCGCGACTACGCGCCGGACGCGGAACTGGTGCAGGTCAAGGAATGCGTGAGCCGGTACGCGGCGATCTGCCTGCCGCCGGCGCGCACGGCGAAGCTGCTGGAAACCGGCGCGCGGGAGTCGATGGCGCTGGCCGGGCGGGCCGAGCGCACTCCGGGGCGGCACCGGATCGAGGTCGAGTTCGACGCGAGCCATCTAGCGCAGGCGACCGCGGTGATCCCGACCGTGGAGCAGACCGGGACGCGCCGCGTCGCGTTCGAGGCGCCGAGCATGACCGAGGCGATGAAGGCGTTCAAGGTGGTCACGGCCATCGCGGCAGGGGCGGTGCAGGGCATTTATGGCTGAGGTCGACGTTGTTTCGCTGTGCGCGGACCTGATCCGGTTCGACACCACCAACTGGGGCGACGGGGAGGCCGCGGGCGAACGCCTGGCCGCCGAGTACGTCGCCGAATTCCTGGGCCAGCACAGGGTTTCGGCGCGGATTCTGGAGTCCGAACCGCAGCGGTCGAATGTCATCGCGCGGATCCCGGGCACCGATCCGACGCTGCCCGCGCTGCTCGTGCAGGGGCATCTGGACGTGGTGCCCGCGGCCGCGGGCGATTGGTCTGTACCGCCGTTCTCCGGCGAGGTCCGCGACGGGTTCCTGTGGGGCCGGGGCGCGGTCGACATGAAGGATTTCTGCGCGATGGTGCTGGCCGCCGTCGCGTCCGGGCTGCGGCCGCGGCGGGATCTCGTGCTGGCGTTCGTCGCCGACGAGGAGGACCGCGGCGATTACGGCGCGCACTGGCTGGTCAAGGAGCACGCGGACCTGTTCGAGGGCTGTGCGGCGGCGATCAGCGAGTCCGGCGGGTACAGCTACCACGTGCCCGCCGCGGACGGCCGGAAAGTGCGGCTGTACCCGGTGGGCACCGCTGAGCGCGGGACCGCGCACCTGCGGCTGACCGCGACCGGGCGGGCCGGGCACGGGTCGCGGCCGAATTCGGAGAACGCGGTTGTGCGGCTGGTCGGGGCGCTGCAGCGGATCGCGGACCACCGCTGGCCGGTGCAGCTGACGCCGACCGTGCGTGCGTTCCTGGAGCGGACCGGTGCCGCGTTGGGCGTGCCGGTGGATCTTTCGTCCGGCGAGGCGGTCGACGAAACGGTGGCGCGGCTGGGGACGGCCGGGGCGCTGGTGGTGCCGACGGTGCGCAACAGCACCACGCCGACGATGCTCGACGCCGGGTACAAGGTGAACGTGATCCCGTCGAAGGCGAGCGCCCAGGTCGACGTCCGGGTGCTGCCGGGGACCGAGGACGAGCTGTTCGCGGTGCTGGATTCGTTGCTGGGCGAGGGTGTCACGCGGGAATTCGTGGCGCATCAGCCGCCGGTGCAGGCTCCGGTGGATTCGCCGTGGTTCGACGCGATGGCGGCGGCGCTGCGGGCGGAGGACCCGGAGGCGGTCGTGGTGCCGTACTGCATGGGCGGCGGGACGGACGCGAAAGCGTTCACCCAGCTGGGGATGGCGTGCTACGGCTTCGCTCCCCTGGCTTTGCCGGAAGGGTTCCCGTACCGGGCGATGGCGCACGGCGTGGACGAGCGGGTGCCGGTGGACGGGCTGCGGTTCGGGACGCGGGTGCTGACGCGGTTCCTGGAGTCTTGCTGAGGTTCAGGGAGTGACGCGCTGGACGGTCGCCAACCAGGCTGGAAGACCGTCCGGCGCGAACCTGGCGACAATCTTGCTGTCTCGCAGGGTTTCGAGCTGCCAACCGGTTTCGCGCCGGAAAGGCGCTTCCAGTTCGGCTCGCGTGACCGGGTGCGGACCGGCGTCCCCGTCCGTGTCGCGGAAGCACAGGACGTGCAGCCTCGCGCCCGGTTCGGTGACGGACGCGAGGCTGGCGACGTAGGTCTGGCGTTCCTGGGCGTCGAAGGTGTGAAACAGCCCGCAGTCGAGGACTGTGTCGAAGATCCGGTTCAGCGTGGACAGCCGGAACGCGTCGCCGACCGCGAACTCGGCGGAGAGACCTCGGACGCGAGCCTTCTCTTTCGCTTGCGCCACCGCGGTTTCCGCGATGTCGATGCCCACAATGGACAGTCCGGCCGCGGCGAGGTGCAGCGCGTTCTCGCCGGTTCCGCATCCGGCGTCGAGGACCGTGCCGCGGAACGCGCCCTCGGCGGCGAGCTCGACGATGGCCGGTTGCGGGCGTTCGAGGTCCCACGGGGCCGGACCGTCCTGATAGGACTCGTCCCACGGACGGCCTGCCTGGCGTTCGTGGCTTGTCGCGGGACGGTCCTCGGACATCAGCGGGTGAACTCCGCCCACCAGCGGTCCTCGCGAACGCGTTCCAGCGAGGCGAGGGTGACGCCGTCGCGGCCGAAGGATTCGACCTCGGCTTTGCTGAGCGGCCACGGCGGCCCGTCCCAGGTGTCGAGGTCGATGCTTTCCTCGGCGACCGCGCCGACGACGAGCGTCCCACCGGGGGCCACGAAACCGGAGACCGAGGCGATGGCCGGGTCGTGGACGTCCTTGGGCATCGACTGGACGGTCATGATCTCCACGACCAGGTCGAAGGCGTAATGGAACTCCGCGGGCGGGGTGAGCAGGTCCGCGGTGCGGTAGGAGACGACGGTGTCCGGGAAGCGGTTGAGCACCGCTTTGATCGCGCTGGGCGAGACGTCGAAGGCGGAGGTCTCGTATCCGGAGGCGGCGAGGAGTTCGGCGTCGTCGGCCATCCCGCAGCCGACGACGAGGGCGCGGCGGCCGGCGCCGGGCCGCCCCTCGATCCAGGCGGCGAGGTCCGGCGAGGGCTTGCCGCGGTACCACGGCAGGACGGCCTCTCCGGCTTCCGCGGCCGCGTACAGGGGCTCGAACCACCCGGTGGGGTCACCGTTGGCGAGTGCGAGTCCGGCCCGGCGGCGGGCTTCCTCGTCGGGATCGATGGCGTCGTCTGGCATGGACTCTGTTATACCCGCCGGGCCCGGGCGCCGGTGCGCTCGACTGGCCGTGCGGGCGCCACCCGGTTGCCGCAGCGGTGGCGCCCGGCGGTTGTCCGTTTCCGGTCAGGTTTGCGGGGCGGCCTTGACATCGATGTCACCCGCGAGTTGAGCTTCCGGGGCCCCGAGTCCCGATCCCTGATCCCCCCTGACGAACTGGGAGCAATGATGCCCCGAAGCGCCAGACCGTTCCACGTCGTGCTCGCCGCGGCCGTGGCGGCGGCGGGCCTGGTCGTCCTGCCCGCCGCGGCCGGTGCCGCGCCGGGCGAGGCCGCCCCGCCGGACTTCGTTTCTTCGTTCGAGCCGACCGACCCGCAACCGACGCAGGACGCCGTCGACACCGATTCCGCCGGGAAGCCGCGGGCTTCGGGCGTCGACGGCGCGAACGGGACCGCGATCCCCGGCGACATCCGGGGCAAGGTCACCGACATCAGCGCGACCAGCGAGAACACCGGCGGCGGCGAGGTCGCCGCGAACCTGATCGACGGCAGCACCGGCACGAAGTGGCTGTCGTGGGATCCGACCGCGTCGGTGACGTTCACGTTGTCGGAGCCGACGAAGATCACGCACTACGCGGTGTCCTCGGCCAACGACGCGCCCGGCCGCGACCCGCAGGACTGGACACTGCGCGGCTCGAACGACGGGCAGCAGTGGACCGATCTGGACAAGCAGTCGGGCCAGTCGTTCGACAAGCGGTTCCAGCAGAACGACTACAAGCTGTCCGCGCCGAGCGACGCGTACCGGTACTACCAGATGGACGTCACGCGCAATCACGGCGACGACATCATGCAGTTCTCGGAGCTGCTGCTGGCCAACGACGATCCGGCCCCGCCGCCGCTGCCGAACATGCGCAGCGTGGTGGACTCGGGCCCGAATTCGGGCTACACCAACAAGAACCGGGTCGGGTTCACCGGCAAGAAGGCGTTCCGGTACTCCGGGAGCCAGCCCAAGGCCGGGCACGGGTACTCCTACAACAAGGTCTACGACGTCGACATCCCGGTGACCGGGACGACCGAGCTGTCGTACAAGGTGCAGCCACAGTTCGTCGAGGGCGATCTGAAGTACCCGAGCACGAACGTCGCGGTCGACCTCGACTTCACCGACGGCACGCATCTGCGCGATCTCGGCGCGACCGACCAGTACGGGTTCCCGCTGACGCCGGAGGGGCAGGGCGCGAGCAAGGTCCTGTACGCGAACCAGTGGAACCTGGTGCGTTCGGCGATCGGGCGGGTCGCCGCGGGCAAGACGATCGACCGGATCGCGATCGGCTACGACAACGCGAACGGCCCGGCGCAGTTCGCGGGCTGGCTGGACGATCTGAAGATCTCCGCGACGCCGACGCCGCCGGCCAGCACCCGGCCCAGCGACAACGTGCTCACCACGCGCGGCACGATGGCGAACGGCACGTTCTCCCGGGGCAACAACTTCCCGGCGACCGCGGTGCCGCACGGGTTCAACTTCTGGACTCCGGTGACGGACGCGGGTTCGGCGAGCTGGCTGTACAACTACCACTCGCAGAACAACGCGGACAATCTTCCCGCATTGCAGGCGTTCAGCGTGAGCCACGAGCCGAGCCCGTGGATGGGCGACCGGCAGAGCTTCCAGGTGATGCCGTCGGCGGCGAGCGGGGTGCCGGACGCGAACCGCGACAAGCGGGCGCTGCCGTTCACGCACGACAACGAGGTGGCGCGGGCGCACTACTACGGCGTCACGTTCCAGAACGGCATCAAGACCGAGATCGCGCCGGCGGATCACGCGGCGATGATGCGGTTCTCCTTCCCGGGCAACGATTCCAGCCTGATCTTCGACAACGTCAACAACTCCGGCGGGCTCACGCTCGACCCGGCGCACGGCACGCTCAGCGGGTACTCCGACGCGAAGAGCGGGCTGTCCGCGGGCGCCGGGCGGATGTTCGTGTACGCGACGTTCGACAAGCCCGTCACCACCGGCGGCAAGCTGACCGGGCAGAACCGGGACAACGTGACCGGGTATCTGCGGTTCGCCGCGGGTGCGGACAAGACGGTGACGATGCGGATCGCGACGTCGCTGATCAGCGTGGACCAGGCGAAGAAAAACCTGGAGCAGGAGATCGCCCCGAACGCCGGGTTCGACGCGGTGCGGGACGCGGCGCAGCAGGCGTGGGACAAGCAACTCGGCGTGATCGAGGTGCAGGGCGCGTCGAAGGACCAGATGGAGACGCTGTACTCCAACCTGTACCGGTTGTTCTTGTACCCGAACGAGGGTTTCGAGAACGTCGGCACGAAGGAAGCGCCGAAGTACCAGTACGCGAGCCCGGTGTCGCCGAAGACCGGCACGGACACCGCGACGCAGACCGGGTCGAAGATCGTCGACGGCCAGACCTATGTGAACAACGGGTTCTGGGACACCTACCGCACGACGTGGCCGGCGTATTCGCTGCTCACGCCGGACATGGCGGGCAAGATGGTGGACGGTTTCGTGCAGCAGTACCGCGACGGCGGCTGGATCGCGCGCTGGTCCTCCCCCGGTTACGCGGACCTGATGACCGGCACGAGCTCGGACGTCGCGTTCGCTGACGCGTACCAGAAGGGCGTGACGAACTTCGACGTCAAGTCGGCCTACGACGCGGCGCTGAAGAACGCCACGGTGACGCCGCCGAACTCGGCGGTCGGCCGCAAGGGCCTGGACCAGTCGGAGTTCCTGGGCTACACGCCGAACTCGACCGGCGAGGGCTTCTCGTGGGCGATCGAGGGCTACGTCAACGACTTCGGCATCGCGAACCTGTCGAAGAAGCTGTACGACACGGCCGCGGCGAACGACCCGCGCAAGGCGGAGTACCTGGAGAACTACCAGTACTTCACGAGCCGGGCGCAGCAGTACGTGAACCTGTTCGACCCGAGCACCGGGTTCTTCCAGGGCAAGGACGCGAGCGGGAAGTTCACCAAGGCCAAGGCTGATTACGATCCGCGCCAGTGGGGCGGGGACTACACCGAGACCGACGGCTGGAACATGGCCTTCACCGTGCCGCAGGACGGGCAGGGCCTGGCGAATCTCTACGGCGGCAAGGACAAGCTGGGCGCCAAGCTCGACCAGTTCTTCGCCGACCAGGAGACCGCGAACTACCCGGGCAGCTACGGCGGCGTGATCCACGAAATGCGGGAGGCGCGGGACGTGCGGATGGGCCAGTACGGCCACTCCAACCAGCCCTCGCACCACATCCTCTACATGTACGACTACGCGGGTCAGCCGGCGAAGACGCAGGCGAAGGTGCGCGAAGCGGTGTCGCGGCTGTACACCGGCAGCGAGTTGGGCCAGGGCTACGCGGGCGACGAGGACAACGGCGAGATGTCCGCGTGGTACGTGTTCAGTTCGCTGGGCTTCTACCCGCTGCAGATGGGCAGCCCGGATTACGCGATCGGGTCGCCGCTGTTCACCAAGGCGACCGTGCACCTGCCCGGCGGGGACCTGGTGATCAACGCGCCGAAGAACTCGGCGAAGAACGTCTACGTCCAGGGTCTGAAGGTCAACGGGAAGAACTGGACGTCGACGTCGCTGCCGCACGACGTGCTCGCCCACGGCGCCACGCTCGACTTCGACATGGGCCCGAACCCGTCGACGTGGGGCACTGGTGCGGGCGACGCGCCGAAGTCGATCACCACGGGCGACGCGGTGCCGACGCCGCTGCACGACGAGACCGGCCCTGGTCTGGGCACGCTGTCCACTTCGGACGGTTCGGACGCGTCGGCGTTGGTGGACAACACTTCGCGCACGCAGGCGAAGGTGACGGGTGCGGTGCAGTACCAGCTGAAGTCGACGGACGAGGCGGTCACGCACTACACGCTCACCTCCGGCACTGGTGCGGGTGATGCGAAGAGCTGGACGCTGAAGGGTTCGTACGACGGGAAGAACTGGACGGTCGCCGATCAGCAGACCGACCAGTCCTTCCAGTGGCGGCAGCAGACCCGGGCGTTCGCGGTGAAGAACCCGGCGCACTACGCCTACTACCGGCTCGAGGTCACCGCGACCACCGGCGGTCCGGCGACGCTGGCGGAGTTCGAACTGCTGGGCCGCCCGGACGCCTCGTGCGGCAAAACGCTGACCGGCGTGCAGAACGACCCGCTGACCGTGTCGAGCGGTGTGGTGTGTCTGAACGGCGCCACGGTGTCCGGCCCGGTGAACGTGGCGCGCGGCGCTTCGCTGATCGTGCGCGGCGGCCAGATCACCGGTCCGGTGTCAGCGGCCGGTGCGGCGCAGGTGGTGCTGAACCGGACGAAGGTGGCGGGTCCGGTGTCGATCACCGGATCCACTGGGCCGGTGTCGATCGAGCTGACGGACATCTCGGGCCCGGTGAACCTGACGGGGAACCAGGGGCCGTTGATCGCGAGCAGCACTGTGGGCGGGCCGCTGGCGTGTACGGGCAACTCCCCTGCCCCGACGGATCATCAACTCGCCAATACTGTTCGCGGGCCTTCCGCGGGGCAGTGCGCACAGTTCTGATCGGTTCCCGGTAGACAGCCGCAGGCCAGGGGCTCGGATTCGTTCCGGGTTCCTGGCCTGCGGCGTATCGGCTTACTTGTCGGGGCAGTCCGCGTCGGTCCAGGTCGCCGTCAAGTCGCGGCTGACGACCGTGAGGGATCCGCCAATGAAGCCGATCTCGTGGCTGCAGCCGAGTTCGCAGGGCAGGATTTCGTCCAGCGTGACCGGGCCGAAGCCGGTCCAGTCGGCCGGGTCGGGCGTGAGGATGCTGAGCCCGACGTAGCGGATGCTCAGGTCTTCTTCGTGTTTCCAGCAGTCGTGCCGGAAGCCGAGCTGCAGTCAGTCCTCGCCGTCCGCGGTTCCGCGCTGCATCGTGTCGAGCACGAGATCCTTGACGCACCGCGCGCCGTGGAAGTTGTAGTGATCCGGGTCGGCGGCGAATGCTCGCGCGCCGGGAGGAAGCTCGGCCGAGAGCCCGGGCAGCAGGCCGAGATACGCGCGAGGATCGAGGTAGTTGCCCGTCCCGGTCGCTTCCACTCTGACGTGTTTCATCGCCGTGCCAGCTTATTGGCTGGCTCCCGCGCCCGGCCCCGTGGGAGCGTCGGCCCATGAAGATCAACTACTCCTGGCGCGCCACCCTCACCGACGCACAACTGGTCACCCTCACCGAAGCCCACGGCGGCAGCGCGGAACCCGGCTGGTGGGACCGCGCGAAGCAGCACAGCCTCGGCTGGGTCAGCGCGCACGACGGCACCGAACTGGTCGGCTTCGCGAACCTGGCCTGGGACGGCGCGGACCACGCGTTCCTGCTCGACCCGAAGGTCCACGCGGACTGGCAGCACCGCGGCATCGGCACCGAACTCGTCCGCCGGGCGCGCGACGCCGCGAGGGACGCGGGCTGCGAGTGGCTGCACGTGGACTTCGAACCGCATCTCCGCCCGTTCTACTTCGGAGCCTGCGGGTTCACGTCCACCGACGCGGGGTTGATCCGGCTCACCGCGAGCTGATCCGGCACCGCCGGTGCGGGAGCGATTACCGTGGGGGCCGTGACCACGGCTGCGTTCTTCTCCTCGTTCGAAGCGGGCGATCCGCAGCCGGTCGCGGGGGCGCGGGTGGACAGCGGGCCGCGGCGGTCGCCGACCGCGAAGACCGGTGTCGGGTTCACCGGGGCGAAAGCCTTGCGCTACCAGGCCGGGCCGCCCGTGACGCTGTTCGAGGTGGACGTTCCGGTCACTGACCACAGTGCACTGTCGTATGTGGTCTTCCCCGCCTCCGACGGTCCGGTCCCGAGCTACCGCAGCACGCACGTGGCGCTCGACGTCGAGTTCGACGACGGCAGCCGCGCCGGGTTCTCTCCCGAGCCGAAGAAACTCTACGTCGACCAGTGGAACCTGGTGCGCCGTCCGCTGAAAGCGTTCGCGGGACGAAGGGTGCGGCGGATCCTGCTGGCGACAGGCTCCGACGCGACCGGATGGCTAGACGACGTCCGGATCGCCGAGCATCCGCCGCAGCACAACGACCCGGTCGACTGGGTCCGCACGACGCGCGGCACGCATTCCAGCAGCGAGTTCTCGCGCGGCAACACCTTCCCGGCCGCCGCGGTCCCGCACGGGTTCAACTTCTGGACCCCAGTCACCGACGCGCGTGCGCTGAACTGGTTCTACTCCTACCATCGGCACAACGACGCGCGGAACGAGCCGCGGCTGCAGGCGTTCGGGCTCAGTCATCAGCCGAGTCCGTGGATGGGCGACCGGCACACCTTCCACCTGATGCCCGGCGCCGGCCCGGTCGAGCCGGACCGCGTGCGGCGTTCGCTGGCGTTCGGCCACGACGACGAGACCGACCGGCCGCACCATTACCGGGTGCGGTTTCGCACCGGCATCACCGCCGAGATCGCGCCGTCCGAGCACGCGGCGATGTTCCGGTTCGCCTTCCCCGACGGCCGTGGCTGGGTGCTGTTCGACAACGCCCGCAACCGCGGCGGTCTCCGGATCGACGCCGAACGCGGGGTCGTCGCCGGGCACACGTGGGTGCGGAGCGGACTGTCGACCGGCGCGCGGCGGATGTTCGTGTACGCCGAGGCTGATCAACGCCCGGTCGGAGGCGGGCGGATCCGGCGGCCGTTCTGGCGGACGGTGACCGGGAGCCTGGAGTTCGCCGCGCCGGAGGTGACGCTGCGGATCGCGACGTCGCTGATCAGTCTCGCGCAGGCGAAACGGAACCTGACGCTGGAAATCCCGGCGGGCACGACGTTCGACGAGGTGCGAGACAACGCCCGGGAACGCTGGCAGGAGGTGCTCGGGCGGGTCGAACTGGAAGGCGCGTCCGAGGACGAGCTGACCACCTTCTACTCCTGCCTCTACCGCATGTTCCTGTACCCGAACGTCGCGCACGAGAACACGCCGCGCGGCATCCGGCACGCGAGCCCGGTCGTGCGGAGTTTCCGGCCGAGCACGCGGCGGCGCACCGGCGCGAAGGTCGTGGACGGCGAGCTGTACGTCAACAACGGCTTCTGGGACACCTACCGCACCGTCTGGCCCGCGTACGCGCTGCTCGCGCCGCGTCAGTGCGGCCGGATGATCGACGGTTTCGTGCAGCAGTACCGCGAAGGCGGCTGGATCGCCCGCTGGTCCTCCCCCGGCTACGCCGACCTGATGACCGGAACCAGCTCCGACGTCGCGTTCGCCGACGCGTACCTGAAAGGCGTCACGAACTTCGACGTCGAGGCCGCCTACGACGCAGCGCTCAAGAACGCCACTGTCACCCCGCCGCGCGCGGGCGTCGGCCGCAAGGGACTCGACCGCTCCGCGTTCCTCGGCTACACCCCGGCCTCGACGCGCGGCGGCCTGTCCTGGGCGCTCGAAGGCTGCCTCAACGACTTCGGCCTCGCCAATCTGTCCGACGCGCTCGCCCGCGAGAGCAACGGCGCGCGAGCCCGCCGATTCGCCGACAACGCCGTCTACTTCCGCCAGCGCGCCCAGCACTACGCCAACCACTTCGACGCACGCATCGGCTTCTTCCAGGGCCGCGCTCTCGACGGCGGCTGGCGGCACTCGGCTGAAGGATTTGACCCCACGGTGTGGGGCCCGGATTACGTGGAGACCAACGCGTGGAACACCGCGTTCTCCGTGCCGCACGACGGCCCCGGCCTGGCCGCACTTCACGGCGGCGGCAAAGCTCTCGAGGCGAAACTGGACGAGTTCTTCCGGACCCCGGAGACCGGACAGGGCGGCCGGATCCACGAAATGACCGAGGCCCGGGACGTGCGGATGGGCCAATACGGGCATTCCAACCAGCCCTCGCACCACATCCCGTTCGTCTACGCCTTCGCCGGAGCGCAGGCGAAACTGCAGCGCACCGTCCGCGAGGTGCTGCGCCGGCTGTACCTCGGCAGCGAACTCGGCCAGGGCTATCCCGGGGACGAGGACAACGGCGAAATGTCGGCCTGGTATGTCTTCACCGCCCTCGGTCTCTACCCGTTGACCGTCGGCAGCCCGCGGTACGCGGTGTGCGCGCCGCTGTTCCGCTCCGCCACCGTGCACCTCGAGAACGGAAAGGACCTGGTGATCCGAGCACCCCGCGCCGCGAGCGCCGACAGCGAAGCCGACACGCCGTACGTGCACGGCCTGACTGTCGACGGCGAACCGCACCCTTCGGCCACCCTCGCGCACGCGGTCCTCGCGCGCGGCGCGGTGCTGGAGTTCGACGTCCGCGCCGAGCCCGGCGATTGGGGCGCAGAACCGGTCGCCCCGGTCGCCCCCGCGCCGCTCAGCGACCTGACCGGCACCGGGATCGCCGCTTTGACCGACAACACCAGCCGCACCCAGGCCGTCTTCCGCACGCCCAGGCCCACCATCGCCTTCACCACGGAAGGCGAACCGCGCGAAGTCGTCCTCTACACGCTTACCTCCGGCGCCGGCGCGGGCGATCCGCGGGACTGGGTGCTCGAAGGCTCCGACGACGGACACCAGTGGCGGACCCTGGACGAACGCTCCGGCGAAGTGTTCCGCTGGCGGCGCCAGACCCGGCCGTTCGCGCTCTCCGATCCTGCCGCGTGCCGGCACTACCGGCTGCGGGTCCGCGCCTCGACCCGGCGGCATGTCGCCCTCGCCCAGTGGGAGCTGCTGGCCCGATGATCACCGACGTACGCAACGCCTTCCTCGACCGGCTGGCGGCCGCCGACCCCGGTCTCGTCCGGCTCCGGCTCGCCGCGTCGGCGGTGCTCGGCATCGTGATCGCGGTCCTCGCGATGCAGCCGCTGCATTTCCCGCTCACCACCACGCTCGTCGCGGCCATCGCGGCGATGATGAGCGCTTTCACCGTCAACGACGCGACCAGCGGCGGCCAGGCCGTCACGCTGCTGCTGGCGCTCGTGGTCGGGGCCGCGTCGATCACCGCCGCGTGTTTCGGCTCCGCCTACGCGCCGCTCGACAGCGTCGTGTTCGTGCTGCTGATCTTCGTCGCGGTGTACGTGCAGCGGTTCGGCGCGCGCGGCATCGCGCTCGGGTCGATGGCGTTCTTCCTGTTCTTCTTCCCGATGTTCCTGCAGGCGCACCTCGCGCAGGTGCCGCACCTGCTGATCGCGCTGGCAATTGGCATAGCCGCGAACGCGGTCGTGCGGTTCCTTCTCTTGCGCCGCAACGCCGAAAGCGAGCTGATCCGCTACCGGCAGGCGTTCCGCGCACGGCTCGGCGCCGCGGTGCGCGCGACCGAGGCGTACATCTCCTCCGGCGGTTCGGATCGCAGCAACCGGCAGATCCGCACCTCGGTGGAACGGCTGCACGAGGTGGTCCTGCTGATCGAGGACCACGCGCCCGACGTGGTCGACGACCGCCGCGCCGACCAGCTGCGCCGCCGGGTCATCGAGGTGGAGCTGGCCGTGCAGTGGCTGGTGATCACCGTGCGGCGGACGTGCTCGCAGCCGCTGCCCGAGGGCGTCGCGGACGATCTGGTGGCGCGGCTGTCCCGGTTCCGGTCGCTGATGGAACGCGATCCGCGCGATCTGCCGCTGATCAGCCAGACCGGCGAGTACAGCCGGATGCTCGTGGAAGGCAGCCGGATCGACGAACGTGCGCACCCCGGCGACGGAGTCCGCCGCGCGATCGCCGAACTGGCCGTGGCGGACGACCGGGCGCAGCGCATCGCCAGCCTCCAGGAAGGAGTGGACTTCCCCGTCGAAGAGGACGAGGAAGACGAACCGACCAAGGCGTTCGCGTACGACAACCAGACGCGCGGCGCGATCCAGGCCGTGCTGGGCGGTGGGCTCGCCGTCCTGGCCGGGCAGCTGATCTCGCCGCAACGCTGGTATTGGGCGGTGCTGACGGTGTTCGTCGTGTTCATCGGCACGTCCAGCGCGGGCGCGCGGTTCGTGAAAGGCATGCGCCGCACCGGCGGGACGCTGCTGGGGATCGTCGGCGGCGTCGCGCTCGCGCTGCTGGTCAGCGGCAACACGCCGGCGATCCTCGCGCTGCTGCTGGTCTGCGTCTTCGGCATGGTCTACACGGCGCGGGTTTCGCAGTTCCTGATGGCGTTCTTCGTGACGAGCATGCTCGGCCTGCTCTACAGCCTGCTCGGCACGTTCAGCATCGAAGTGCTGTGGATCCGCGTCGCCGAAACCGCGGTCGGCGCGGCGTGCGGGCTGCTCGCCGCCGTGGTGGTGCTGCCGGTCCGCACCCGCGCGGTGATGCTCGACGACATCGCGATCGCGCTGGACGAACTGCACGAGTTCGTCGAATCCGCGGCGACGCTGCTGTCCGGCCGGGAGAACGTGAACATCATCGAGATGTCCCGCGACCTGGACAAGGCGGTCGAGCAGGTGCGGCTGACGATCGAACCGCTCACCCACCCGATCAACCTGCGCAGCGCCCGCCGCGACTACGGCTGGCACGTCCTGACCACGTTGGAGGGCATCGCCTTCCGCGCCCGGCACGTGGCCGCCCGCGCGCAGCCCGGCCAGCTCGCCGGCCCGGTCTCGGAACGATTGGACCAGTTCGCCGGCCGGATCATCGCGAACGTCGACCTCGTGCACGAAGCGGTCGGCAACCCGGGAAGCACGCGGCTGCGCAAGCTCGTCCGCGACGACGGCACCCCGGTCGCCGACCGGATCGACGAGGCCGAAACCCGCGCCGTGCTGTCCAGCATGAGCCACCTCGACGAGGGACTCATCGCGCTCGGCCGCGTGCTGGGCGTCGGCGCACAGGACCCGCCGCGCCACAGCTGACCTACGCGGAGGCGGCGTCGAGGATCCGCAGCTCGTCGTCGTTCAGCTCCACGTCCTGCATCGCGACCAGCGCCGGAACCTGCTCGACCGTGCGCGCGGACGCGATCGGCGCGGCCACCGTCGGCTGCCGCGCGAGCCAGGCCAGCGCGACCGTCGCCATCTCCGCGCCGCGCGCCTTCGCGACCTCTTCCAGCGCCGCCAGCACCTTCACGCCGTGCTCGGTGTCCGCGTAGCCGCCCGCGAGACCGGGCATGTTGCGGATGTTGTCCACCTGCTGGCCGGGCCGGTACTTGCCGGTCAGGAACCCCGACGCCAGACCGAAATACGGGACGCAGGCCAGCCCGTGCCGCTCCACGATCCCCCGCCGCTCGCTCTCGTACTCTCGCGCGACGAGGTTGTACTTCGGCTGCAGCGCGACATACTTCGCCAGCCCCTCGCGGTCGGAGAACTCCAGCGACGCGGCGAGCCGTTCCGGGCTGATGTTCGACGTCGCGATCGCGCGGACCTTGCCTTCCTTCACCAGCTCGTCGAGCGCGGCGACGATGTCCCCGACCGGAACGGACTCGTCGTCGAAATGCGTGTAGTACAGGTCGATCCGGTCGGTCCCCAGCCGCCGCAGCGATTCCTCGGCCGCGGCCTTGATGTTCGCCGGAGCGAGCCCCTTGAACTGCGGGCTGTCCCCGACCTTCGTCGCGACCACCACGTCGTCCCGGTTGCCGCGCGCGGCGAGCCACCTGGCGATGATCGTCTCGGACTGCCCGGGCTCGTTGCCCGGGAACTGATAGATGTACGAATCGGCGGTGTCGAGGAAGTTCCCGCCCGCCTCGGCGTAGGCGTCCAGCACCGCGAACGACGCCGTTTCGTCGGCGGTCCAGCCGAACACGTTCCCGCCGAGGCACAGCGGGGAGACGGCGAGGTCGGATGAGCCCAGAGTGCGAAGTGCGACCATGATCGCATTCAAGCACTCCCGGCCCCGGGAATGCCCGCGACGGCGGGAAATTCTGCCCGCCCGTACCGGGCCCGGCCGCGCAGCTGGCAAGATCTTCCTTCTCGGACAGCTTTCTGGGGAGGCAGCTGATGAGAAGACCGGCCGTCGACGATCCGCTCTGGATCGGGCAGTACCGGGTGCTCGCGGAGGTGACTCGGGACGAGACGACCCGGGTGCTGCTCGGCAGCGGGCCGGACGACCGGCTGGTCTCGCTCACGCTGGCGAACCGGCAATCCGCCGAAGCCGCGGCGTTGAGCGCGGTGCTCGAGGCCGATCCGGACGCGGCCCTGCCTTGGTGGGCGCAAGAGTTCGTGCCCGGCCCCTCGCTGCGGGACGTGGGCGACACGCTGCCCGAACCGGCGGTGCTCCGGCTGGCCGCCGGAATCGCGGCCGACTTGACCCAGCTCCACAGCGCCGGCCTCGCGCACGGACAACTGACACCGTCGCACGTCCGGCTCACCAGCAGCGGAGCAAGGCTCATCGCCCGCGCAACCGGCGACGACCCGGCCGACGACCTGTTCGCGCTTGGCACGCTCCTCGCCGCGCAGTCCGCGCTTCCCGAGGCGCTCCGCCCGTGTCTCGCGGAAAACCCGGCCGACCGGCCCACCGCCGCCGAACTCCTCGAAGCAATCGGGCCGTCGGCCGAGCCGTGGCCGCCCGCTGTCGAGAAGCTCATCGCCGAGCGCACCGCCGAACTGGCCCAGTTCCTCGACGGCCAGCCGGCACCGCAGAACGACTCAGTGATCTACCAGGTCTCGGAAACCCCGACGCCTCCGCGACGTCCGGTGCCACGCCGGGGAATCCTGATCGGCGCGCTCGCCCTGGTGATCGCCGGACTGGCCGCCTGGCTCGCCTGGCCGGACACGCCCGCACCGGAAGCGCTCCCGCCCGCACCCCAGCCGCCGCTGGTCGAATCGGGATTCCTCACCGCTCGCGAGCACCCTCAATATCTCAGGTTCAATCACGACGGCCGACTCCTCGCGACATCGAACGCCGACTTCACTATCGACGTCCTCGACGTCGTGACCCGCAAACCGGTCGGCCCGCGCCTCGGCCCTTTCCCCGACTCCACCGATGCCGGCGCGGCTTTCCGCCCCGACGGCATAGCCCTGGTCGCCTCAAGGGTCAAAGACCACACCTTCACGGCGCAAACCTGGGATCCGCGAACCGGCCGGGAAATCGGTGCACCCCTCGTGCTCGAGAACATCGACCGCGACGGCAGCTGGCCCGCCCTCAGCCCCGACGGCAGCGTCGCGGCGGTGCCGATGACCTCCCCGCGCCGGCTCGAACTGTGGCGAGTCGCCGACCGCACCCGCATCGGCAGCGTCGAAACACCGGAGGCTTTCCGGAACTCGGAGTTCAGCCCCGACGGGCGCACGCTCGCCGTCTACCAGTGGGACGGCCACTCCGCCCACCCCAGCCAGCTCGGCCTGTGGGACACCGCTTCGCTCCGGATGCGGGGAAACCCCATCGCCCTCAGCGAAACCGAGCAACTCTGCTGCCTCGCCTTCCGGCCCGACAGCCGGACGCTGATCGCCACAGCCAGCGGCTCGGCCAGCTCGGCTCCGAAGGTGCGGCAGTGGGACACCGCCACGCACGACGAGATCCGCCCGGCCTTTTCCCTCACGCAGGACCCCGGCAACGGGGAAATGCAAGGGGCGTTCGCCATCATCGCCATCCCCGGGCTGGACGACCAGCATCTCATCGCGATCGCGACGGGCACCGTCACGGTCCGGGGCCTCGACGGCAAGCAGGACGGAGCCGGTATCCCCGGAGTCTTCAGCCTCGCAATCAGCCCGGACGGCAAAACTCTCGCCACCACGTCCGGTTCGACAGCGGACACGACCGTGCACCTGTGGCGGAAACCCTGACCCCGCACCGATCCGGAGCCGCTGCCGCAGCGAGCGAACACTGCGGCAGCCGCCGCCGGTCCGTGAAGGTGCCCTCCACGGACCGCCCCTCCGGGCACACCCACCGCGGGGCTCTTCAACGAGGCAAACTTCGCCCAACGACGCGAGATTGCAGTGCTCCGTCACATCTCTCCCGGCGCACCCCGCATTGCCACCCCCCAGATCAGCGGGCAAAAGCAGGCGGCGCACCCATCGGACTGAGGTGCATCCCCGCGATCCGCCACCCGCCTTCGTCGCGGACAAGCACATGCGTCGCCCGGAACGTGCCGTCGACGCGGTTCCCCTGATGAGTCGCTTCCTGATCGTGCACGCCGATCGCGATCGCCGTGTCCCCGTGCACGCGCACCTCGACGTCACGCCAATCCAGCCGCAGCGTCGCCAGCGCGCCGGACTGGTAGCGGCCCAGCCACTGCGCCCGGTCCAGCACGAATCCGAGCGGCCCGACGAGCCGGAATTCGTCGGCGACCATGCCGCCCAGCGTGTCCGTGTCGCCCGCGACCTCGGCGGCGGCCCAGCGTTTGCCCAGTTCAGCGATCTCCGCGGTGTCCATGATGCCCTCCAGCGCCCGTTGATGAGACACCAAAAACGTTAGACATCTAATCGTTCGTCGTCAAACGGTTAGAGTTCGACGAGCCTGCGGTACCGTCTCCCCGTGCCCCGACCCGCCACGCCGCCGCTCGGCGTCCTCCTCGCCCGCACCGCCAAGACCGCGGGCCAGGCGTTCGACCGCGCACTGGCCGAGGTCGGCGGATCGCAACCGGTCTGGCAGATCCTCATCGCGCTCAAAACCCGCCGGCACGCCAGCCAGCGCGAACTCGCCGACGCCGTCGGCATCCAGGGCGCGACCCTCACCCACCACCTCAACGGCATGGAGACCGCCGGCCTGCTCACCCGCACCCGCGACCCGGAAAACCGGCGCGTGCACCAGGTCGAGCTGACCGAATACGGCGAACGGACCTTCCACCGCCTCGCCGACGCCGCGATCGCGCACGACAAGCGGATGCGCCGCGGGTTCACCGACGACGAGATCGCAACACTGGCCGCATTACTGGGCAGGCTCACGGAAAACGTGACGCAGACGGACCCGTGAGCGTCCGAGGAAGCGCTCACGGGCCCGAGTCCGCACAGCTACCGAGTTGACGGGCACTGCTTCCAGGCGAAGTGGTAAACCGTCTGGACGCTGCCGTCCGTCGAGTCCATCGTCAGGAAGCTCGTCGTCTTTGCCGGGTCCGAAGAGCCAGCGTACGCCCGCAATTCCGTGTTGATGTTCAGGTTGCGTTCCTGGCCGCACGGTTCATAGATAATCGCGTCGATGTCAGTCTGATCCGAGAACTGCCAGTCATTGTCGTAGAATCCGTCCAGCCGATGCGTCTCGTACGCGGTCGGCGAATTTCCCTGGAAATAGTAGTTCGCGCGTTCCACGCCGTACGCACCCTTTTCGAGGTGCCCGAATCCGCGGTAGTCCGCCGAGGCGATTCCGTACGTGAAGCCCTGCGGCACGTGCACGCGAAGGCCGATCTGGCAGTTCTTGCGGAAGTCCGTCGGCTGCGCGCCGACGCCCACCTGGGCGGTGTATTGGCTGTAGGTGACGGTGAAAGCCGTGTTGTCCGCCGAAACCGATACCGCGGCCGTGTCCGGCGGGCAGCCGGTCCCGTTCACGGTCGCGACGTCGATGATAATTTTGTCCGGCGGAGGATTCTGCGGCCAGGAATGCGGGGTAATAGTCGAGGAGAGCGCCACAAGCGCAGCGGCCATTGTGGTAAGCATGGGTTCCTTCCCATTACTTCCGGGGGTGGGGGGTTTCGACAGGGTAGCGCGAGAACTACTCATCGAGTCCCACTGAATGGAGCAACGTAACTGCTTAGCTGCGCACAGCAACGTGTTAACAAACCGTTGACAAAAGCTATTATGGACAATTGACGAATCAACAAAAAAGATAGAAAAATACACGACGCAGAACCACCGGACCCGGCTGGTCCGGACAACCCGGCGAAAATACGCCCGAAAACCGGGGCAATTGGGACAGTTCAAGCCTCGCCCCGCACTGCGCGCCGGCCCTGGCTTCCGGCGCGATTCGGCGGCTCGCGCCCGCACCACAGCCCACCACGGGCTCCGCTACCGAACTCCGCGGCATCGGGTCCGCGCCGCCCGCAACGAGATCGTGATCTTAAGTTACGCCCTTCGGCGCGCGACTTAAGGCGGATGACAGACAGCTCGCACCGGCCCGCGAACGTGACCTTGACTACCGTGACTGGACGCACCCGGACGGCGCCCGCCGGTAGGGCTAGCATCCTCGGTACTAGCCAAAGTCGTCTCAAGCTGGAGAAGCGCAATGACCCAAGCCCCTGTCAACGTCACCGTCACCGGTGCGGCCGGCCAGATCGGCTACGCGCTGCTGTTCCGCATCGCGTCCGGTCAGCTGCTCGGCGCCGACACCCCGGTGAAGCTGCGGCTCCTGGAGATCCCCCAGGCGGTCAAGGCGGCTGAGGGCACCGCGATGGAACTGGACGACGGCGCGTTCCCGCTGCTGGCCGGCATCGACATCTTCGACGACCCGAAGCAGGCCTTCTCCGGCACGAACATCGGCCTCCTGGTCGGGGCCCGCCCCCGCAGCAAGGGCATGGAGCGCGGCGACCTGCTCGAGGCCAACGGCGGCATCTTCAAGCCCCAGGGCGAGGCGATCAACGCCGGCGCGGCCGACGACATCCGCGTGCTGGTGGTCGGCAACCCGGCCAACACCAACGCCCTGATCGCCCAGTCGCACGCCCCCGACGTGCCCGCCGAGCGCTTCACCGCGATGACCCGCCTCGACCACAACCGCGCGCTGGCCCAGCTGGCCAAGAAGCTGAACGTGGCCGTGACCGACCTGAAGAAGGTCGCGATCTGGGGCAACCACTCGGCCACGCAGTACCCGTCGGTGCAGCACGCCGAGGTCAACGGCAAGAACGTCGCCGAGACCATCAACGACCAGGCGTGGCTCGCCGACACCTTCATCCCGACCGTCGCCAAGCGCGGCGCCGCGATCATCGAGGCCCGCGGCCTCTCCTCGGCCGCGTCCGCCGCATCGGCCGCGATCGACCACGTCTACACCTGGGTCAACGGCACCGCCGAGGGCGACTGGACCTCGGCCGGCGTCGTCTCCGACGGCTCCTACGGCGTCCCGGAAGGCCTCATCTCCTCCTTCCCGGTCACCGCGAAGGACGGCAAGTACGAGATCGTGCAGGGCCTGGAGATCGACGAGTTCTCCCGCCCGCGCATCGACGCCTCCGTGGCCGAACTGGCCGAGGAGCGCGACGCGGTCCGCAAGCTGGGCCTGATCTGAGGTTCGTTTTCCGCGATGGCCGCCCCGGTTCCGGGGCGGCCATCGTTCGTTCTTGACGTCTCTGCGAGGTCTGAAGTAGCGGGTTCGCTGAGGCGTCTCGCGACGGTGCTGTCTTTACAGATCGCCCGCCGTATAGGTCGTTATACAGTTGAGAGTAGTTCGTGCAGCCGGCGGGCGACGCCGAAGTCGGGCACCGTCCGCGTGCCGTCGCGAAGATCCGCCGCCAGCTGTTCGTAGACCCGGCCCACGTTCGCCGCCTGGATCGGCGATTCGCCGGCCTCGCTCACCGGAACCACCGTCCACTCCGGACTCTCCGGGCGCGACAAGCGCAACTCCAGCCTGCCGATCTGCAGCTGCGCCGCCCACGGATCGGTCTCCGGTGCGGAAGTCAGCGCGAGATTCCCTTCGGCGCCCAGGATCTCGATCCGCGTCCGGGGTGTCGCCGCTTCCCCGTCGTGCAGATGGACGGACACCACTGCCCCGCCGTCGAGCTCGGCGTGCGCTAGGAAATGGTCCGGAGCCGTGACCTCGATCGGCTCCCCCGTCTCGGCGACGCGATGCGAGCCGTTGCTGATCGCGGTCCTGGCGGTCAGCTCCCGGATCGGCCCGAGCAGGTGCTGCACCAGATCCAGCGTGTGCCCGCCGAGGACTTCGACCAGCCCCGCCCCGGCCCGACGGTCGTAGGTGTAAGCCGTCCAGCCAGGGACGTCACGCGTGTTTCCCTTGCTGCGCGAGCTGTACACGGTCGCGGACTGCACCGTGCCGATCTCGGCGATCATCTCCCGGGCTCGGCGGATGGCCGGCGAGAACCGCGCCTGCAGACCCACCGCCGTGTGCACCCCGGCCCGCTCCCCCGCGGCCGCTAGCGCGGCGGCTTCGTCTGCGGTCGTCGTCAACGGCCACTCGCAGTAGACGTGTTTGCCCGCCTCCAGCGCGGCCGTCACCAGCTCCACATGCGCGGGCACTTTCACCGTGACGACAACCAGGTCAACGTCCGGATGCTCGGCAAGACTTCGGGCATCGGTGAAGGCGTGCCGCGCGCCGAAGCGGGTGCGAGCTTCTTCCGCACTGCTGGGGCGAGTCGTCGCGACCGCGGCGAGAGAGAAGTCGGGCGACGCGGCGATCGCGGGAATGTGCGCCCGCCCGGCCCAGCCCCGGTCCGGGTTCGCGCCGAGGATTCCGACGCCGATCGGCTTGGTCAAGTCCCCACCTCCAGTAAGCGGGTCAAGGTGTTCCGCTTCCGTCAAGCTACCAGAAACGGAACAGCGTGACCCGCTTGGTTTAGACTGCGGGAATGCCGGACTCCGCCGTCGCAGCACTGCTCGCCCGAGGCCAACCGCGCGCGGACGCCCAACGCAACGTCGAGCGGCTGGTTGCGGCCACCCGCGAGGCACTGAACGAACTCGGGCTCGCGGTCACGACGCGCGACATCGCGCAGCGCGCGGGCGTCGGCCTCGGCACGCTGTATCGGCGCGTGCCGTCGCTGGACGCCCTTCTGGCGGCGATCCTCGCCGACACCATCGACGAGATGACCGACCGCGCCGCACACGCCCTCGACTCCCCCGACGCGTGGCAGGGATTCGCCGAGTTCGCCGAAAGCTACGTCCAGCTACGCGCGTCCAGCTGCGGACTGCACGACGCGCTGTCCGGCCGCGGCGAACGGCTTGACCTGGAGCCGCGCATCACCCGGCTGCGGCGAGCGATGCGGCAACTCGTTCAGCGCGCCCAAAAAGCAGGCGTGCTCCGCGCCGACCTCGACTGGCGGGACGTCCCGTTCGCCCTCGCCACCGCGATCCCGCCCGGCCACACGATCGGACTCGTCCCGGGCGACGACCAGTGGCGGCGGAATCTCCGCATCATCCTCGACGGCCTGCGCCCGGCACGATCGCTTGCTCCAGAAGCCCCCGCAGCACCCGCTGTTCCTTCGGATTGAGCCCGGCCAGCGGCGAGTCCCGGGTCAGCAGTTCGAGCAGCCGCTCCCGCAACGCCGCGCCGTCCGCGGTCAGGACGAGATGCTTGGCGCGCCGGTCGGTCGGGTGCGCGCGACGCTCGATCAGGCCTTGTTTCTCCAGCTTGTCGACGACGAACGTGGCGTTCGACGGCTCGCAGCTCATCCGCTCAGCGAGTTCGCGCATGGTCATCGGGCCGGTCAGCTCGCGCAGCGCGGTCGCCTGCGCGGCGGTCAGCCCCAGCGTCACGGCGCGCTCGCGGACGTGGTCGGCGATCTGCTGCGCCAGCCCGTTCACCAGGCCGCACAGCTCTCGTTCGGCGATCGCCTGAGGTTCCGTCATGACGCCATCCTAGCAACTCCATCAAGTCAGCATATTTAAAGCTTGAATGTTTTTAGCTTGATGCTTATGGTCGGAGAAGACCGAGGGAAGGGAACGAAACCGTGCTCGACGACCGACTGCGCCAGCCCGCGCTGCTCCAGACCATGCACCTGGGCGAGACGAAGGTGTCCTTTGTGCCGGACGGGGCTGCGCAAGGAAATCCGCGGCTGTGGCTGCCCGACAGCACTGCCGAGACCTGGGCCGAGCGCCTGGAGTACTTGGACGACGACGGCTACCTCGTCGCCAGCATCGGCGGTCTCCTCGTGGAACGCGACGACCGGGCGTTGCTGATCGACGCCGGATTCGGGCCGCAGTCGGTGCCCGCCGAGCCGGGCGCACCGAACGGCCTCCTGTACGGAGGCGCACTGCCCGACAATCTGGCTGCGCTCGGGCGAAAGCCGGAAGACATCGAGGCAGTGGCGTTGACGCACTTGCACTCGGACCACATCGGCTGGGCATCGCAGCCCACCGCGTTCACCCAGGCCGAATTTCTGGTGCCGGAGCCAGAATGGGCGCAGCGCGAAGCGTCCGCAGAGATCGATGCGCTGGCCCCGCAGGTCCGCACGGTCCAAGACGGCGAGGAGGTGTTTCCCGGCGTGCAGGTTCGCTTCGCGGCCGGGCACACTCCAGGACACTCCGAGTACGTCATCGCGGCCGGCGGGCAGCGGCTGATCGCGTTCGGCGACGCGGCCCATTCCCCGGTGCAGATCGAAAATCCCGACTGGTCCTGCGTGTACGACCACGATCGGGTCGAGGCCGCCAGCCACCGCCGGAAGCTCGTCGCCGAACTCGCCGAGCCCGGCACGATCGGCTTCGGGAACCACTTCGCCGACGTCGTCTTCGGGCACGTCCGCGACGGCCGCTGGCATCCGCTCGACCGCTAGGCTCGGCCGGATGGCCCGGCTGATCCACCTCAACGGCCCGTCCGGCATCGGGAAGTCCACCGTCGCGCGGCGCTACGCCGATCTCCACCCCGGCGTGCTCGCCCTGGAGGCCGACCAGGTGGTGACGATGATCGGCGGCTGGCGGACCGCGTTCTGGGACACGCTGCCCGCCGCGCGCCGGCTCGCGCTCGCCATGGCGGAAACCCATCTGCGGGCCGGGCACGACGTGGTCATGCCGCAGTTGGTCACGCGCATCGAGCAGGCCGAGCGGTTCGAGGAGGCAGCCCGCGCGGCCGGTGGCGAGTACGTCGAGATCATGCTCGCCGCGCCTCGGCCGCAGGCGAAGGCCCGGTTCGCCGCGCGCGGCGACCACGCGGCCGCCGACGCGATGGCCGAATTGGGCGGGCCGGTGCTGCTCGACCGGATCCACGACCACGTCGCGGAGTACCTCCCGCTCCGTCCACAGTGCACAGTGCTGGACACCGAACACCTCGACCCGGACGAAACGTGCACGCGGGTCGCGGCAATTGTTGCCCGCCGAGCAGCGGCGGAGGCACCGAGTGCACGGAACGGGGACCAAACGGGAAACCCGCCGCCCAGCCCGGCCTGAGGGCGGTATATGTCGAGGAGTGCCAGGACACAGAGCCGACGCGGTCCGGCCGCCGTTCGCCGGGCGGACCGCGTGCACCCTCGCCGACGCCAGGGTGCGCCCGCGGACCGGATTCGAGTCCACGGCTGTTCCGGAAATCGCGGCTGATTCCAGCGCCATCCCGCTTCTCCGCAGCGGACAGCCCACCGGAATCGCACCGCTCTTCCGCTTCGACGGCCCGGCATTCCTCGATCCGTTCCCGCGCACGTCCCTCCGGAAGAGACTCCCATGCCCGAACCCGCCGCCAGCACGGACTTCCCCGCGCCACCCTGGCTGCTCAGCGCGACCGACAGCGTCGCCCTGCGCGCCCTCGCCGCGGGCCTTCTCGACAGCACAGCGTCCGACCTCGACCTCGCCTACAGCCTCGCGACCCGCGCTCCGCTGGCGCACCGCGTCCTGGTCCCGGCTGGGGATCGAGCGGCCCTGGAAGCAGTCGCGAGCGGCGAAACGGCCGGGCAACCGGTGTCTGGACAACCCCGGCTGACCTTCGTCTCCCGCGGCACCGAACTCCCGCCCGGCAGGGAAACCGAGTTCTTACAACGGTTTCCGCTGTTCGCCGAGACCTTCGACGCGATGTTCGGCGACTACCACGACCGTCTCTTCGCTTTCCAGGCCGCGCTGTGCCGTCTGCTGGAATCCTGGGGTCTCTACCCCGAGGCGGTCGCCCGGGTGACCAAGCAGCCCTGGGACGACACCAGCCTCGTCCTGGACCTCACGCCGGCCTCCGTTCAAGACCTCCTCGCCGAGGTCGGGCGGCTGTACACCGCGGGCATCCCGGTCGCCTGGAACGCGGTCTTCTCCGGCAGCGGCGCCCGGCAGGTCGACCTGCCCGCCGAAACCATCCTTTACCGCCCTGAGTGGGTCCCGGTCCCGGCCAAGCCCGGCGCAGCCGAAATCCTCGAAATCCCGGCCAGCACCGACCTCCACTCCCTCACCGCCCACACCCTGCGCGCACTGCAGAACCGCGAAGACCGGCTCGTCGTCACCACCGCTGGATCCGGCCCGGTGAACGCTGCGGTCTGGGGTTTGGTCGTCGCGGCAGCCGCCGAATACCCAGGCGAGATCACCGCCGTCGATCTCGACGCACCGACGCCCGTCGCCGAGATCCTCGACCTCGTCGGCGGCAACACAGAACCCCAGCTCGCCCTCCGCAACGGAGTCCCGCACGCCTTCCGGATCCGCCCGGCCACAGTCCGAACCGCCCGGCCCATCGCTCCGTCGGGCACCGTCCTCATCACCGGCGGCACCGGCAGAATCGGTGCGCTGCTGGCCGAACACCTCGTCACCGAGCACAGCGTCCGGCACCTCGTGTTGGCGAGCCGCAGCGGCCCCGCCGCGCCCAACGCCGAGCATCTCCAGAACCTCGACGCGGACGTCCGCATCGCAGCCATCGACGTCGCCGCCCCGGGGCAGGTCGAAAGCCTCATCGCTTCCTGCAACCCGCCGCTGACCGCCGTGATCCACTGTGCCGCCGTCTTCGACGACGCTGTTCTCGCGGAGCAGGCCCCCGAACGCCTCGACCCGGTGCTGCGCGCGAAAGCCGACTCCGCCTGGATCCTCCACGAAGCCACCAAACACCTGCCGTTGTCGGCGTTCGTGCTTTTCTCCTCCGTCGCTGGAGCGCTCGGCGAAGCCGGACAAGCGAACTACGCCGCCGCCAGCCGGTTCCTCGACGCCCTCGCCGTACACCGGCGTGCGAAAGGCCTGCCAGCCGTGTCGATCGCGTGGGGCCGTTGGGATCCCGCCGTCTTCGACGCCGCCCTCGGCAGCGAAGAACCGGTCGTTATCGGCCCCGGCCCCGTCCTGGCCCCGCCGCGCGCCGCAGAGCCTTGCCCGCCCGAAGGAACTTTTCCGAGACTGCTGACGAATACCCCGGCCGGAAGATGACATCCGTCATCGGGTCCGTTCCCGGTGCGCCGCAATACTCGATCCCATGAACAAGATCCGGACCGCTGCCGCGGCCGCCGCCCTCGTCGCGGGATTCTCCGTGCTCGCCCCTGCCGCCGCCGACGCCACGACCTCGCCCCTGACCTTCGGCATCTACCCGGGCGGATACGCGGGAGGCGGTTCGACCACCGGCAAACCCGACAATCCGGCGAAGATCCGGAAAGCGCTGGCGCAGCTGCAATCCGGACGCCAGCCGTTCCTGCTGCGCGACTACCGCGGCTGCGGCAGCGCCTTCCCCGACGACGAAACGCAGTACCTCGCCCCGGGCCGCCGGCTGGACGTGGTGCTCAGCTACTCCGGCGAAAGCATGCCGGAATGGCAGACCTGCGTGGAGAACACGGTGCACCGCTACGGCCCGGTCGCCGACACGATCTCGGTGACCCTCGAACAGAACGTGTTGCCCCAGCCGAACGGCGACACCGCCCTGGTGCAGGGTGTGATCGCCGGCAAGAAGACGGCCGACCGCGACGGGTTCGACCGGCTGCAGATCGGCTTCGACGAGGTCGCCTTCACCAAGCCGTTCACCCAGTTCTGGCAGCACCTCGCGCAACTCGGCGGCGCGGAGTTCAGCCGCTCGGTCGGTTTCGTCGGCATCGACCTCTACCCGGACGCCGGGCTGCCCGGCATCCCGCCGCAGGCCGACCTCGCCGGATTCGTCCACCAGACCCTGCACAACGTCCGCACCCAGGAGATGCCGATCGCCGGCCTCGGCCGCGACGTGCCGATCCGCGTGTCGGAGAACGGCTGGGCGACGCACACCGCCGAGCGCACGCCCGCCGGCCAGGCCCGCGCGCTCACCACGGAAATCCTCGCGATCAACCAGGACCGCGTCACGGAAAACGTGGCCAGCTACGAGATGTTCGACCTGCGCGACGACGTCACCGGCTCCCCCAGCCCGTTCGACAACTTCGGCCTGATGACCGACGACTACACCCCGAAGCCGATGTACTGGCTGTACCGCGGCCTGGTCTCGGCCCTCGGCCGTCATTGAGTTCTTTTGCTGTGAACGAGAGCCGGGGGGGTGGGGGGGTATTTGAACGAGCGCCCCCCGCGATAGGTTGTTTTTATAAAAAAAGACCACAAATAAGTGCGTGACGTAGA
>NZ_JBHZAG010000045.1:39597-75236 GCF_042754125.1 Amycolatopsis sp. NPDC059235 | reverse complement strand
GGCCAGGTTGTCCGGGCTGAGGTCCGTGAAGGGCTCCTTGAGGGAATCAGATTCCCTCAAGGAGCCCTTCACGACCAGAGACGTTCCTCTGTGGACGGTGACGGCGGTGTCGTGCCAGGTGTCGTCGGTGAGTACCAGCGACACTCCGTCGAGGACGCGGCGCAGGCGATCGGCGGGGGCGCGCAGGTCCAGGGGCAGGTAGGCCGCGCCTGCCTTGAGGATCGCCAGCACGGCCACGACGAGGTCGGCCGAGCGGTCCAGCAGCACGCCGACCCGCTCCTCCGGCCTGATGCCGCGCCGGATCAGGTGCTGCGCGAGCCGGTTCGCCTTCGCCCGCAGCTCTGCGTAGCTCAGGCTGGTGTCGCCGCACACCACCGCTGTGGCGTCTGGACTTTGCTCGGCGCGTCGGTCGAACAGCTCCGGCACCGTGTCGGCCGGTGTGCTCTCCAGCTGGCGTGGAAGCAGGAACCGCCGGTCCTCGGCGGTGAGCAGCGGGAGGTCGCCCACCGGCCGCGACGGGTCGGCGGCGATCCCGGTGAGCAGCACTTCCAGGCTCCGCGCGAGACGTCCGATGGTGGCGGCGTCGAAGAGCGCGGTGGCGTACTCGACGGTGACGCGCAGGCCGTCAGGTCGCGGCCAGAACTCCACGACCAGGTCGAAACGCGCCGAAGGCCGGGGCAGCGTGCATTCACTGACCTGCAGCCCGGCGACCGTTCGTTCCGACACCAGCGGGCGTTGCAGGACCACGACGGCCTGCACCAACGGCGTCCGCGACGGGTCGCGCTCCGGCTGGATCTCCTCCACCACGCGGTCGAACGGGACGTCGCCGTGCGCGAACGCGGCCAGCGCGGTCTCGCGGAACTCCGCCAGGAAGCGGTCGAACGGCTGCGCACCGTCCACTGAGGACCGCAGTACGAGCGTGTTGACGAAGAATCCGGTCAGCGGCTCCAGTTCGGCCCGGTCGCGGCCGGACACCGCTGTGCCGACCGCGATGTCGCGCTGGCCGCTGTACGCAGCCAGGACCGTTTGGACAGCCGCGGTGAGGGTCATGAACAGGGTCGCGCCCTGCGTCCGGCCTGCTTCGGCGACCCGGCGGACCAGGTCAGCGGGCAGGTCGTGCCGGTGCACCGCGCCTGCCGTGGCGCGCTGCGGGGGCCGGGGGCGGTCGGTCGGGAGCGCGAGCGGTTCGAGACCGTCGAGCGTCTCGCGCCAGTAGCCGAGCTGGTCGAGACGTTCGGACGCCAGACGCCACCGGGTGTAGTCCTGGTAGCCGAGCGGCAGCGGAGGCAGGGACTTGCCGCCGTACAGGTCGAGAAGTTCGTCGGTGAGCACGGCGATCGACCGGCCGTCGGTGACGATGTGGTGCTGGCACAAGAGAAGCAGGTGCTCGTCCGCAGCGAGCGGGAACAGCGTGGCTCGGGTCAATGGGCCTGTCCGCAGGTCGAACGGCTCGCTCAATTCGGCCTTCAGGACGTCGTCGTCCGGGGCGGAATCCTCTATTCTCAATGGGATTTCTGCGGTCGGCGCGATCCGCTGCATCCCTTGTCCGGCAACGGATTCGAACGTCGTGCGCAGCGATTCGTGCCGTGCGCACAGAGCGGCCAGCGCGGCGCGCAGAGCTTCGAGATCAAGCGAGCCGGACAGCCGGATCCCGACGCCGGTGTTGTACTCGGTGCTGCCGCCGGTCATTTCGTCGAGGAACCACAATCGCCGCTGCGCCGGGGACAGCGGAAGCAGCTCAGTCGGCGACGCGACCGGGATCGCCTGCTCGGCTCGCGGGCCGTTTTCCAGGAGCAGCGCGAGTTTTTCCACGCTCGGCGCGTCGAACAGCGCCCGTGCGGAGAGATCCGCGCCGAACGTTCGGCGCAAGCGGGACAACGCCTGCACCGCCAGGATCGAATCACCACCCAGGGCGAAAAAATCGTCGTCGACGCCAATCCGGTCCAGGCCCAGCACTTCGGCGAGGATCTCGGCGACCGCGCGTTCGATGTCCGTCCGCGGTTCAGCCCCGGCGTCTGCCGGTTCCGCCGACGGCGCGGGAAGCGCTCTTCGGTCGACCTTTCCGTTGGCGCTCAACGGAAGCGCGTCCAGTACGACAATCGCCGAAGGCACCTGATAGTCCGGCAATACCGCCGCGACAACGGCTTTCAGGTCCTTTCGCGGCGCGTCCGGCACCAGCACGACGTACGCGACCAGACGCTTCGCGCCCGGCCCGTCCGCCCGCGCGACCACCACGGCCTCCGCGACGGTGTCGTCCGCGGCGAGCACGGTCTCGATTTCGCCGAGTTCCACGCGGAAACCGCGGATCTTGACCTGGTCGTCGGTGCGGCCGAGGAATTCCAGCTCGCCCTCGTCGTTCCAGCGGACCACGTCGCCGGTGCGGTACATCCGCTCGCCGGGCACGAGGGGATCGGCGATGAACTTCTCCGCCGTCGCCCCGGGACGCGCCCAGTACCCGCGCGCGAGCCCGGCACCGCCCAGGTGCAGCTCGCCGGGTTCGCCGAGAGCGACCGGATTCAGCACGTCGTCCAGCACGTAGGCGCGGACGTCGTCGAGCGGGCGGCCGATCGGCATCGCCGTCACGTCCGCCGACTGGGCCGCGTGAGCCGTCGCGAAGGTGGTGGTCTCGGTCGGGCCGTACCCGTCGACCACGGTGACGCCGGGGCAGGCGCGCAGCACTCGCCGCACCGCCCCGGCCGGGACGACGTCGCCACCGGTCCAGACCTCTCGCACGCCCTGGAAACAGTCCGGCGCTTCCTGCGCGACGACCCGGAAGAGACCCGCCGTCAGCCAGACCGCGCCGATGCCGTACTGGGAAAGAACTTCGCGGAGGCTCTCGACGTCCAGGTCACCGGGCGGCGCGACCACCACGGTGCCGCCGGTGAGCAACGGCACCCACATTTCGTAGGTCGAGGCGTCGAAGGCGGCCGGCGAGTGCAACAGCACCCGCCGATGCGCGTCCCCCGCGAATCGCCGGTCGGCCGCGAGCGCCGCGACGTCGCGATGCCGGACCGCGACCCCCTTCGGCGTGCCGGTCGACCCGGAGGTGTGCACCAGATACGCCAGGTTGTCCGGATGCACTGCCGCCGAAGGGAAATCCGCTTCCGGCAACGGCCGCCCGAGCACCGCTATCTGTCCACTGTGGATTTCGGCGGCCCGGACCGGGTCGTCGGTCAGCAGCACGGTAACCCCGGCTTCGACCAGCAGCGTCCGCAACCGGCTGTCGGGCGCTCGCCGATCGAGCGGCACGTACGCCCCGCCCGCGGTCACCACGGCCAGTTCCGCGACGATCAGCCCGGCCGACCGCTCCGCCAGCACCCCGACCCGGTCCTCCGCGCGCAGCCCCAGCCGCAGCAGGTACGCCGCGAGCCGCCCCGCCTCGTCGGCCAGTTCGGCGTAGGTCAGCCGGGCCGCACCGTCCACGGCGACGGCGTCCGGGGCCGACCGCGCCTGTGCGGCGAACAGCTCCGGCAGGCCGGCGGTCGCGTCCGTTTCGGCCGGGATGTCTTGGGCGGTCATCGTTTCTCGCTACCTTCCGGGCACACCAAGGGATCCCGCCTGGCGCGGGTGGGGACGAGGAGTTCTGCGGGCCGCTCAGCACCGCCGCGCGAGCCGGCCGCCGATTTCGACGGCGGCCGCCGCGCCGGGTTCGCCGCGGAACCGGCCGCAGGGGGTGGCGCGGCCGGTCGCCGGATCGCGGACGGTGAACGTGCCGTCGGCGTACCGGGTCAGCTCGGGGAAGACGTCGCCGTCCACGTCGAGACACGCGCCGCCGAGCCCGTCCGGCCGGACCGTGTACCCGATGGCGCCGTTGCGGAAACTGCCGAAATCGCCTTCCGGCAGGGGAATCGGGCAGGATTCCGCAACCTGGACGCGGTGCGGCGGGAGGCCGAATTCCGGCAGTTCGCCGACCAGGTCGTGCCAGAGGTCGGTGCCCCCGGCTCCGTTGGCGGTCAGCGCGAGCACGCAGGCGCCTGCCTGGTCGATCCGCAGGTGACACGAGGTGCCGTCGGCCGTCCCGTCGTGTCCGAGCCAGCGGGATTCCTCGTCCCCGAAACAAGCCAGCCCCAGGCCCCAGCCGTCCGCGAGGCCGAACGGTTCCGCGCCCGGCACCGGCCGGTGCAGGTCGCTCGCGGTCACGACGTCGAGCAGCCCCGGTTTGCCGAGGTGGACCCGGCCGAGCGCGACGAGGTCGCGGGCGCTCAGCGCGAGCGCGCCCGCCGGGTCCAGCATCGGCGGCAGCACCTGCGCGAGCGGGCGCTCGCCGTCGCGCGCGTGCCCGGTCGCGACGCCCGGGCTGTCGACGTAGACCGGCTCGATGTCCAAGGGCCGCAACAGGATCGACTCGACGGCCTGGCGCCAGCCCATCCCGGTGACGTCCTCGATCAGCTGGCCGACCAGGGCGTAGCCGAGATTGGAATAGGAGAACGCGGTCCCCGGCTCGCAGACGAACTCCGCGGACCGCACCTCTCTCCGGCAGTTCCCGGCGGCGTCGGCCGGATCGGAAGGAAGCCCGCTGGTGTGGCTCAGCAGCCCCCGCAGGGTCAGCGAAGCGGGCAGCCCGGGGTCGCCGAGGATCTCGCCGACCGGCTGGTCCAGCTCGAGATCCCCGTCGGAGACGAGCACCATCGCCAGCGTCGCGGTCGCCACCTTGGTGATCGAGCCGATCGGCACGCGCGAGCTCTCCCGCATCGGCCGCCCTCGGCTCTCGACACCGGTCTGGACCATTGCGGTCTCGCCGCCGGACCAGACCGCGACCTGCGCTCCCGGCACCCGATGCCGCACGGCCAGCCGCGCGAGCACCGCGGCCAGCCGCTCGGCATTGCCGGCGCCGGGCGCCGGCCGCTGTCTCGGGGGGTCGAATCTTTCTTTCCGGGAGTGCATGACCATGCCCTTTCGAATACTCGCAGGAGCCGCCCGGGGAATTGCCCCCTGCCCGTGCGGCACTAGCCCCAGCAAGCGCGGACGCCACGAAGCACAGACCCGCGCCGGAATCCATACCCTGCCTAGATCGGTTGCGCTCCAGCAACCGCCAAACGAAGGACCCCCGCAAACACCGGTTCGCACCCTGCGTCACACATTGCCGAGAGCATTCTAAAATATGAACAACGGACTCACACCTCGGGGCGAACACAGATAAGCGGAAGATCAGCCTTCGCATTCGGCGGATCTCCGTCCCGCGCACCGCAGCGATTCCGGTTGCGCCGACCAGCGTAAACCCGCGTTTCCCCGCGCCGCCGGAACGGCGATCACCACCAAAGAAGTGGTGCCAACAGCCGTCGCCGTTACCCCGACCGCAGCAACAGCACGGCCGCGGACGCGCCTTCGGCCCTACTACGGGAAAAGATCACCGGCCGCCTTCGCCGATAACGTTCCCGAACAGGTAGCGGGACAAGTCGATCTCAGGGAATCAGAGAATCCGCCCGCTAAACCTCACCCGATCACCGGAAGATTCCGGCAGCTGCCCGCCAAGCGGAATTCCCTGATCCCGGTCCGCCGCGCGAATGGCGCGCCGCGGCAGTAGCGCTTACCGCCGGGCAACCCGCTCTTCCGCTGTTCCAGTCCCGCTCGAGTACGCAGTGGCTCCGCCGATTCCGTCACAAGCACCTCCGCCCGCACAGTCGCCGCCGCCGACCGAAACGTTGCAGCTTCTCCCCGACCAATAGCCGAACAGCGGAACCGCCTTCTTGCCGCCGCGGCGTAAATGCCAGTTGTCGGCAGTCTGCCAATAAGCGGACTATTCCAATAAGGACGGTAAAGGAATCCATGCAGCAGGTTTCCCGATCATTGACCCGCGACCTGTGCGGTTCCGGAATACGTCCACTCAGGACATATCCGTCGCCCTTTCCCACGCGCCCGTTCAGGCGGACGTCTTCCCCGCCCGCATCGCCGAGAGAAGCACCGGCAACGCCGCGGCCAACGCGATCCCCCGCACCGCGCCCGCCACCGGATACGCCGCCCGGATGCCGGCCACGTCCGCGACCAGCCCGCCCGCCAGCGATCCCAGCGGCATCAATCCCCAGCCCAGCATCCGGTAGACACTGTGCACCCGCCCACGCAGTTCCGTCGGCACTGCCTGCTGCCGCAGGCTCACCGTGACCACGCTCCAGAGCGTCGTGGCGAATCCGTTGATCCCCAGCAGGACCCCGAGAACGACCGCGTTCGGACTGATCCCGATCAGCGCGAAGATCACCACGTTGCCGGCCAGGGCGGTCAACAATGCTTGCAGTGCACCGATTTTCGCCACAAGCCGTGCGTTGACCATCCCGCCGGCCACACTCCCGACCGCGGCCCCCGCGAGCAGCACGCCGTAACCGCGCTCGCCGACGTGCAGGATCTGCGTCGCGAGCAGCACGACCGTCACATTGCCGAGCTGGTAGCAGAACGTGTTCACCGCCAGCAGTCCCGCCAGCGTGCGCAACAACCGGTGCCGCCCGAGCCAACGCACTCCCTCCGCCGCCGCGACCCGAATCGGCGGCTGCGCGACCTGCGGCACCCGGCGCCGCGGGAGCGTCGCCAGCAACACGGCGGACACCGCGAACGACGCCGCGTCCACACCGAACGGCAACGCCGCCGCGACCGCGAACAGCAGACTGCCGATCGGCGACCCGACGAACAACTGCCCGGCATTGGCGATCGCGTACTGACTGCCGTTCGCCCGATGCAGCTGCGCCTCGGACACCAGGTCCGGCAACACCGCGAGCGACGCGTTGGAGAACACGACCTCGCACGCGCTCAGCGCGAACCCCATGACCGCCAAGCCCGCGATGTCGATCCGCCCAAGCCAGATCATCGCCGCGCCCACCGCGACGATCGCCGCCTGCGCGGCTTGCGACCGCCACAACAGGCCGACCCGCTCGCGCCGGTCGACGAGCGCGCCCGCGGGAAGGGAGAGCAGGAGCCAGGGCAGGTAGGTCGCCGCTGAGACGACCGAGACCAGCACCGGGTCGCGCGTGATCGTGACGGTCAGCAGCGGAACGGCGGCCGCGAAGATTCCGTCGCCCGCGTTGTCCACCGCCGAGGCCCACCACAGCCGCCAGTACGCGGCGGGGAGTCTGGTTCGGGGTTCGGATTCCTTCATGTGGGCGATGGTTCCGGACTCGAACATGTGTTCGCCATCATGTAGGCTGGGGCTACATCGAAAGTTTCGTGGTGTGCCGTCGTCGTATTTCGGTTGCCGCGGGTTCCTGGGCGCCGCAGACTGACCCGCCGATGCCAAGTCGTGCGCGAATCCCGAATCAGCCCAGCGCGTCCGCCCGCCGACGCGGACGCGCGACGGCTGAACGCACCGCAGCCGGACAGGCGGTCGAACGCGCCGCGGCCGAGCACCACACAGCTGCGCGCCACCCAGCTGCGCCGACAGCGGCTGGTCTGGCAACGGCCCGGCACACCATGTCTGGATGCACGCCAGGGTCGCGCTTCCGGTCTCTGTCGCGCCTCCGCTCCGCGTCCGGACACCCGGCAGTCAACCGCGCTGCCACCGCCGGACGCCCAGCAATCGACCACGCTGCCACCGCCGAACACCGGACACTCAACCCCGCCGCCGCTACCGGACACCCAGCACTCAACCGCCCCGCCACTCCCGGACGCCCAGCACTCGACCCCGCGGCCACTCCCGAACACCCGGCACTCAACCCCTCCGCCACTCCCGAACACCCGGCACTCAACCCCTCCGCCACTCCCGAACACCCAGCACTCAACCCCGCGGCCACTCCCGAACACCCGGCACTCAACCCCGCCGCCCCTACCGAACCCACGGCGCTCAACCGCCCCGCCACTCCCGGGCACCCGGCACTCGACCCCGCCGCCCCTCCCGAACACCCGACACTCAACCCCGCCGCCCCTCAACGAAGCGAACGAACAGGTGGTTCATGATCGACGTCATCATCTCCGGCTGCGGCCCGACCGGCGCGACGCTCGCCGCCGAGCTTCGGCTGCACGGCGTGCGCGTCCTGGTCCTGGAGAAGGAAACCGAGCCGCTCCCGCTGGCCCGCATCGTGAGCCTGCACATCCGCAGCCTCGAACAACTGGCGATGCGCGGCCTGCTGGAGCGTGTCCTCGAACGCGGACGGCAGCGTCCGGTCGGCGGCATCTTCGCCGGCATTCCCAAACCCGCGCCCCAGGACCTCGATTCCGCGTACCTGCTGGGCATCCCGCAGCCCGTCGTCGTCCGCCTGCTCGAAGACCACGCGATCGAACTGGGCGCGGAAGTCCGGCACGGCCGCGCAGTCGTCGCCTTCGAACAGGACGAGGACGGAGTGACCGTCGAACTGACCGACGGCGAACGTCTGCGATCGAAGTACCTAGTCGGCTGCGACGGCGCGCGCAGCACCGTGCGCAAACTGCTCGGCGTCGGCTTCCCCGGCGAACCCTCGCGGACCGAGACCCTGATGGGCGAGATGCCCGCGACCGCGTCTCAGGAGGAGATCACCGCCAAGGTGGCCGAGATCCGCGAGACCGACAAGCGCTTCATGCTGAGCCCAGTGGGCGAGGGCGTCTACCGCGTGGTGATCCCGGCGGCGGGCCTCAGCTCTGAACCGCCCGTTCTCGAGGACTTCAAACACCAACTGCACGCCATCGCCGGAACCGACTTCGGGGTGCACTCCCCACGCTGGCTGTCCCGCTTCGGCGACGCCACCCGCCTGGCCGAGCGGTACCGAATCGGCCGGGTGCTGCTCGCCGGAGACGCCGCGCACATCCACCCGCCCACCGGCGGGCAGGGCCTCAACCTGGGCGTCCAAGACGCGTTCAACCTCGGCTGGAAGCTCGCCGCGCAAGTCCGAGGCTGGGCCCCGGCGACCCTGCTGGACACCTACGAGAACGAACGCCATCCGGTCGCCGCGGACGTCCTCGACAACACCCGCGCCCAAATGGAACTGTCCTCCGCCGACGCGGGACCGCGAGCCGTGCGCAAGCTGCTCGCCGAACTGATGGACTTCGACGAGGTCAACCGCCGCCTGATCGGGAAAATCACCGCGATCGACCTCCGCTACGACTTCGGCGAAGGCCCCGACCTGCTGGGCCGCCGCCTCCCCGACCTCGACCTGAAACAGGGCCGCCTCTACGACCGCCTCCACCAGGGCCGAGGACTGCTGCTGGACCGCACCGAACGACTGAACGCCGAAGGCTGGGCCGACCGAATCGACCTCGCCGCGGACCCCGCAGCGCCCCTGGACGCCCCGGCCGTCCTCCTGCGCCCGGACGGATACGTCGCCTGGATCGGCGAGGACCAGCAGGACCTGAACACCCACCTGACCCGGTGGTTCGGACCGCCCACTGGTGCCTGAGCACCGCACGAGTACCACATAAATGTCGCTCGGGCGCGGCGAAGTTCGGCGGGACTTCGCCGCACCCGGAACAACTGCTGGATCGGTGACGGCCAGAAAGACCTCGACGCTCCCTCTGGCCCGGCAACCCTTTGGACGACCGCCACAGGCCGCCACCCAGACCGGCAAGCCCGCCGCAGAGTTCAGCCAAGCCCTCCCCTTCCGGCTGGACGACCTTTGAGAGGCGCGCCCGCCCAGCCCAACACCGAGCTCGACCAAACTCCCTGCTTCCGGATGGACAACCACCGAGGTCGCACCCGCCCGGACCGCCAACCACCTTCTAGCTCGGCCAGCCCGCCCCTTCCCACCCGGTACCGATCGAGCCGCGACCGTCCCCGCACAGCCCACTCCCCGAGTCGGCGAGCCCGCCGATCCCGACCCGACAACCACCTCCGAACTCGGCCAGCCCGCCCCCTCCCACCCGGCACCGATCGAGCCGCAACCGTCCCCGCACAACCCGCTCCCCGAGTCGGCAAACCCGCCGATCCCACCCCGCCAACCACCGAGTGCCGCATAATCGCGACGTGCCGCTGACCCTCGACCTCAGCACCGACGACCTGGCCGCCACCAGGCTCGCCGTCTCGCCGTTGTCCGAGACCGTCTCCGGGTTGCAGACCCTGGCCGGCTGCTGGGGCCGGACTCGCCACGGGCGGTGGACCCGCTGGGCCGCGAACGAACTCGCCGCCCGGCCGTTGGACCTGGCCTGGACCTGGCCGTTGCTCGTCACCGGCCGGACCAGCTGGCCGCAGTTCCTGCTGCCCGCCCCGGCCCGCGCGGCGAGCACGATCGACGAGGCGCTGGCCGCGATGCGCCAGACCACCGCGAGTCAGGTCCGGCGCAGTCTGCACGGCGTGTTCGGCGACCGTCTGCCCGCCCCCGCCCGGGCGCTCGCCGCCGATCCCGCGGCCGGGCTCCGCGCGATCGCCGCCGAACTCCGCCAGGCACACGACCGCCTGATCGCACCGCACTGGCCCCGGCTGCGCGCCGTCCTCGACGCCGACATCGCCTACCGAGCCAAACAATGGGCCGACGGCGGCGCGGGCCACCTTTTCGCCGACCTGCACACCGAGCTGAACTGGTCCAACAGCCAGCTCACCCTCGACGGCGACCACCGCCCCTCGCCCGGCCGCCCGTCCGGCGGGCTGGTGCTCTCCCCCGTCGTGCTCGGTCCGCCGTGGGTGATGATCAAACTGCACGCCACCACCCAGACCACGATCCGCTACCCGGCCCGAGGCAGCGGTGCATTGTGGACAGCCGCCGAACGCCCTCCCGCCAATCCGGCGGTCCGCTTGCTGGGCCGACGCCGAGCCGCACTGCTGGAGACACTCCGCTCCCCCGCCACGACGACCGACCTCGCCGAGGCCCTGCGCATCTCGCCGAGCGCGGTTTCGCAACACCTCCGAGTCCTGCGCGACTCCGGCCTGATCACCGGGCGACGGTCCGGTCGCACAGTCCTCTATCGGACCACCGAACAGGGAATGCGCCTTCTGGCTCCCGCAGCCGAACCGCGAATGTGAAGCCGGCACAACCGACCCACGCCCGCTCACACCGGCACGGCCTCGCACCGCAACCACCAGCCAGCGATCCGCTACGCACCACCGACCAAGCAACGCGCCTCCTGAACCGCTCAACCGAACCGCGAACGCGACGCCCTCACAACCAACCCACGCTCACTCACCCAGAACTACAAACCACCAACTCGGCCACCTCGCAACGATCCGGCCGCACGCCCCGCTACCGCATAGGAACCGCGCGACGAATCCACATTCGACCCGGCTCCTCGCCCGAGCATCACGGACCTCCCCCAACTCCGCCGAATCACCCGCACCCCCGCGCGAAAGGCGCTCGACGCGCTCACACCGACCATCACGAACATCCCGGCTCCACCAAACACCCGCACCACCGGGCAAGAAGGGCGCCTACCGAACCCCACGGCCAGGCCGAAACCCACCACCCGCCCGCACGCCGTTCCCTCGACCGAGGCACAAATGTGACAACTCCACCCCCGATGCCACATTTCCGGAGTACGATCTCGCCGACCGCGGGCGGCCTCGCGGGGAGGGGAAGCGGCGGGGATGAGCGACACCTGGCAGGTGCCCGGGTTCACCGAGGTCGACGTGCTCGGCGTCGGCGGCTTCGGGCGCGTCGTGCTGGCCAAGCACCAGCAATCCGGCCGCATGGTGGCGATCAAGTACCTCCTCGCGGAATACCTCGCGGACCCCGACATCGCGGCCGGGTTCCGGCGCGAAGCGTGGCTGTTGTCCGGCGTTCGAAGCCCGCATGTGGTGCAGTTGTTCGACTTCGTCGAGACACCGCAGGGCGCGGCGCTGGTGATGGAGGCAGTGCCCGGGGTGTCTTTGCGCGCGCTCCTCGCGACGGAAAACGTTCTCGCCCCGGAATCCGCGCTGGCCATCCTCAAAGGCTCGCTGCTCGGCCTCGCCGACGCGCACGCCGCCGGGGTCGTCCACCGCGACTACAAACCGGGGAACGTGCTGGTGTCGAGGGAAGGCCAGTCGAAACTAGTCGACTTCGGACTGGCCACTTTGGACGGACACAACGGACTGACCGCCGGTTCCCCGTCCTACATGGCCCCTGAGCAGTGGGCCGGGCAACCAGGCCAGCCGGCCACCGACGTGTACGCCGCGACCTGTGTGTTCTACCAATGCATCACCGGGCACCAGCCGTTCGAGGGGGCCACCACCGACGAACTGCGGTCGCTCCACCAGATGGCTCCCGTGCCGCTCGACGCGGTCCCCGAGAAGCTGCGTCCGCTGATCGCGCGCGGCATGGCGAAGGATCCGGCGTGGCGACCGTCCACAGCGGACGCTTTTGTGTCCGAATTGGAGACTGTCGCGCGCAAGGCGTACGGAAAGGACTGGGAGAAACGCGGCTGGAAGCGCCTGGCCGCCTCGGCCGCCGCCCTGACCGCGCTCACCCCGCTGGCTCTCCTGACCACCGCTGGCACGGCCGCCGCGCCGATCGGAGCAGGCACCGGTGCCGTTGCGGCGGGAGTGCCTGCCACCGGCACCGGAGCGGGCGCGACGGCGGTGATCGTCGGCAAGGTCGTCGCCGTTCTGGTGGTCGTCGGCGCGCTGGTCACCGGCGGGATCCTGGTCTTCAATCGCCAGGACGATCCGCCGGCGCCGGCAGCGCTCACGGTGGCGATCCAGACCGACTCCGGCCGCGACCAAGCCCTCCCGATCACCTACAACCTCCAGTATCCGCAAGTGTCCGGCGGCCCGGATGCCGTGCGGAAACGCCTCAACGACGCTCTGCGGGCCCCGATCGACAAGCGCCTGAAGGCCATCCGCGACGCACGGTCCAATCCGGACTGGCAGCAGCAGTTCACCGAAGCCGGGGAAACACCCGCCGCGCGATCGACCGCGCGGATCCTGCTGCAGACCCCGAGCCTGCTTTCCGTTCGCTACGACCATGATCTCGAGTCGAAAGTGCTGTGGCACACGACGTGGCGATTCCCGGAAACCGTCACCGTCGACCTCGGCACCGGGAACCTGATCGGCCCCCAAGAAATGTTCCGACCCGAGGTGCTGACCGCGGCCGGAATGAAAACGCTGACCGACCGCATCGAACCGCACACCAGGAATGGTTTCTGCCAGCTGGCGTCCGTCGACGAAAACGGCCGGAAAACCACCATTGACGCCGCGGACCGGGTCCCGGCACGCGGGCACGTTCCGGAAGCCTCGATCGGATTCACCAAAGCCGGGGCCGAATTCGAAATCCTGTGGTACGACCTCGGCTGCGTCACGGCGGCGGGGAAGGAAACCGTAACCGTTCCGTACGCCGAGATCTCCGATCTGCTGCAGCCGAAGTTCGCGACAATGCTCGGCGCTCCAACAGCTTCCCCGTCACCTACGCCCCCGCCGTCTTCCACGGCGGCCAGCAACACCTACACCAACCCCCGATTCGGTTTCACGACCCGCGTGCCGCAGGGCTACACCGCCGCGCCCTACAGCCCGGACAACGGCGACGGAATGACGTTCACCAACACCACCCTTGACGCGACGCTCACCGTCTGGGGCACCAATTCCGGCGGCCGAACCACCGCAGCCACGCTAGCCGACGCTGCCGCCCAAGCAGAAGCAAATGGCGGCCGCGTGACCTACCGCAAGGACGAAGGCGACCATTATTCGATTTCCGGCTACCAAAGCGACGGCAAGATCTTCTACGAGAGAGGATTCTCCGGAGCCGGGTCGACGGCGGCGCTGCGCTGGGTCTATCCGCGCGAGCACAAAACCGAACTCGACACGCCGGTGAGCGCCGCATTGGACGCCTTCCGCCCCGGCGATCTCTCCCAGCCGCACTGACCCGCTCAAGACACCGCGCCAGCGGGTTCTTCCGGAATCAGCGGCCCGAGCCGCACGGCGAGTTCGCTGGCGAGATAGTCGATAGCCATCCGAGCCCGATGCGGCACCGAATGCGCCGAGGGATAAACCGCGTAAACCGGAGCGTCCGGAGTGGGCACGTCGGCGAGTACTCGCACTAATTCCCCGCTCCGCAGCAGCGGGGCGACATTCCACCATGAACGCATCAACAACCCGTGTCCGGCAAGACACCACTGGGTCGCGATCTCCCCGTCATTGCTGATCATCGCGCCCGGCACCTTGACCGCGGCCTCGTCGCCGTCCGTGCCGAAGCGCCAGATCGCGTAGTCCGAGTCGTTTTCGCGGATGACGATGCAGTCGTGCCCGGGCAAGTCCTGAATGGACTGTGGCGGCGGCCGTTCCCGCAGGTAGCCGGGCGCGGCGCACACCACCCGGCGGTTCGGGTGCAGCAACCGGGCGTGCAGGCTGGAATCCCGTTGCCGCCCGACGCGAATCGCGAAGTCGAACGGCGTTCCCGCGATGTGCAGCGGCAGATGCGACAGCTCCAGGTCGATCTCGACACCGGGGTGCTGCCGCTGGAACTGGCCCAGCAACGGCGCGATGTGCGCGCGCCCGAGCCCGATGGTCGAATGCACCGCGACCCGCCCGCGCACGCCGTGGCGGAGCCTGCCGACTTCGTCCTCCAGGTCGGTGATCTCCGGCAGCAGCCGCGCGACGCCGGCGGCGTAGCGCTCCCCCTCGTCGGTGAGATTCAGCCGGCGCGTGCTGCGCGTGACCAGCTGCACGCCGAGCCGCCGCTCCAGCTGGGTCAGCCGTTTGCTGACCGCCGACGGCGACACGCCCCAGCGGCGCGCGGCCTGCGTCAGCGTCTCCGAACGGGCGATGACGTCGAAGAACTGGAGATCGTCCAGTCCGGGCAGATCCATGCCGCTCCTTTCGCCTGACGCAACAGTGTCGTGCGAGTTCCGGGGTTTTTCCTGGGTTTTGTGCTTCTTACGATACGCATCATGACCACCACCCACCGGATCGCGGTGATCCCCGGCGACGGGATCGGCAAGGAAGTCGTGCCCGAGGGCCTGCGGGCGCTCGCCGCCGCGGCGAAGACTGGCGGCTTCGGCCTCGACCTGGTCGAGTTCGATTTCGCGAGCGCCGACTACTACCTCGAACACGGCAAGATGCTCCCGGACGACTGGTTCGAGCGACTGCGCGACTTCGACGCGCTGTTCTTCGGCGCCGTCGGCTGGCCGGACGCGGTGCCCGACCACGTGTCACTGTGGGGCAGCCTGCTGCAGTTCCGCCGCCGCTTCGACCAGTACGTCTCGCTGCGCCCGGTCCGGCTTTTGCCGGGCGTCGCCAGCCCGCTGGCCGGCCGCAGCCCCGGCGACGTCGATTTCCTCGTCGTGCGGGAGAACACCGAGGGCGAATACTCCAGCATCGGCGGCAAAATCTTCGAGGGCACCGACCGCGAGACGGTGGTGCAGGAAACCGTCATGACGCGCACCGGCGTCGACCGGATCCTCAAGTACGCGTTCGACCTGGCGCGGGCGCGGCCCCGGCAGCGGCTGACGTCGGCCACGAAGAGCAACGGGATCTCGATTTCCATGCCCTACTGGGACGAACGCGTCGAGCGCGTGGCCGAGGGCTATCCGGACGTGGCGACGGACAAGTACCACATCGACATCCTCGCCGCGAACTTCGTGCTGCACCCCGACTGGTTCGACGTCGTCGTGGCCAGCAACCTCTTCGGCGACATCCTGTCCGACCTCGGCCCGGCCTGCACCGGCACGATCGGCGTCGCGCCCAGCGCGAACATCAACCCGGAGCGGACGTTCCCGAGCCTGTTCGAGCCGGTGCACGGCTCCGCGCCGGACATCGCGGGCAAGGGCATCGCCAATCCGGTCGGCCAGATCTGGTGCGCCTCGATGATGCTGGAACACCTCGGCGAACCGGCCGCCGGAGCCGCGGTCCTGCGCGCGATCGAGGACGTTCTCGGCCGCGCCGACGCCCCGCGCACCCCGGACCTCGGCGGAAACGCCACCACCGCCGACCTCGGCATCGCCATCGCCGACGCCATCCGCTGATCCTTTCGCTGGAGAACTCAATGACGAGCACATCCACCGCAGACAGTCCGGCCACCGCGCGGAGAACCTGGAATCCCTTCAAGGCCAAGGTCGGCGGCGTACCGCTGCCCGTGCCGGTGGTCCTCACCGCTCTTGTCGTCGTCGCGGGCGTGGTGCACCGCATCCCGGAGGACATGATCGGCGGGCTGGCGGTGATCACCGGCTTCGGAATGCTGCTCGGCCCGCTCGGCAACCGGCTGCCGATCATCTCCAAAATCGGCGGCGGAGCGTTGCTGTGCTTGATGATTCCGTCAGTACTCGTCTACTTGGGAGTGTTTGACGAGAACATCCTCAACGCCACCGCGGCCTTGATGAAGAAGGCGAACTTCCTCTACTTCGTCATCTCCGCGTTGGTCGTCGGCAGCATCCTGGGCATGCGGCGGACGACAATGCTCAAGGCACTGGTGAAGATCTTCCCGCCGCTCGTCATCGGCACCATCGTCGCTGCCGGGGCCGGAATCGGCGTCGCCATGCTGTTCGGTTATTCATTGCACCGAGCGTTCTTTTTCATCGTCGTACCGATCATCGGCGGCGGCATCGGCGAGGGCGTCGTACCCCTGTCCGCCGGCTACTCGCACGCGCTAGGCGGCGAGCCTTCTTCCTTTGTCGCACAACTGATTCCTGCCGCCGTGATCGGCAACATCGTCGCCATCGTCACCGCTGGTTTGCTTCGCCGGCTGGGCAACCGCCGCCCGCACCTCGACGGCGGCGGCGATCTGGTCAAGCACAACACCACCGCGCTGGAAGAACCGCCCGCCGCCGTGGGGAATTACGGGGCCGGAATCCTGGTCATCTGCAGCACGTTCGTCACCGCCACCCTCTGCGAGCCCGCATTGCATTTGCCAGCCCCGGTTCTCACTATCGTTTTTTCAGTGCTGGCCAAGCTTTCCGGCGTAGTGCCCACCAACGTCGAACAAAGCGCTCGAGCCTGTTACAACCTGGTGGCCGGCCATTTCATCTATCCGGTCATGGTCGGACTCGGCATGCTGTACGTCCCGCTGGCGAGCGTCTTCGGCGTGCTCTCCGCCGGTTTCGTCGCCACCTGCGCCGCGGTGGTGCTCGCGATGGCCGGTTCCGGTTTCCTGGCAGGGAAACTGCTGCGGATGTACCCGGTCGACGCCGCGCTGGTCACCGTGTGCCACAGCGGTCTCGGCGGCACCGGGGACGTCGCCATCCTGTCCGCGTCCGACCGGATGGTGCTCATGCCGTTCGCGCAGATCTCGACCCGCATCGGCGGCGTCGTGACCGTGATCAGCGCGGCGTCGCTCATCCAAGCTTTCCACTGAGTCGCGAGGACGGTCATGAAGGTCTTGCTGGCTCCGGACAAGTTCAAAGGCAGCCTCAGCGCCGCCGAAGTCGCCGCCCATCTGGCCGACGGCCTGGCCGACCGCGGGATCGACAGCCACCCCCTCACACTGGCCGACGGTGGCGACGGCAGTGTCGCCGCCGCTCTGTCCAGCGGCTTCCGTCCGGTGCCGATAACGGTCTCCGGTGCGACCGGACAGCTTCGCCGGTCGGTCCTCGCCTTCGACGGCACCACCGCCGTCGTCGAGGTCGCCAGCACCTGCGGCCTGCAAACTCTGCCGGACGGCCCTGCTCCGCTTTCCGCCTCGAGCCGCGGTTTCGGCGAGGCACTGGGACACGCCATCGAGCTTGGTCCCCGCCGCGTCGTCCTCGCGCTGGGCGGCTCCGCCAGCACCGATGGCGGTGCCGGGATGCTCGCCGCCCTCGGTGCCGTCTTCACCGACCGGCACGGCCGGAGGATGGAAACCCTGAACGGGCGAACACTTCCGGCTGTCGCCGCGATCGACCTGCCGCGCTTGGATGTCGAGATCGTCATCGCCACCGACGTCCGGAACCCCTTGCTGGGCCCGTCCGGTGCGGCGGCGGTGTACGGGCCGCAGAAGGGTGCTGCTCCAGCTGACGTCGCCTACCTCGAAGCTGGTCTGGACCACTTTGTCCAGCTCGCCGATGCCCGTTCTTTGGCCGACACCCCCGGTGCCGGTGCCGCCGGCGGTATCGGCTTCGCCGCCCTCCTGCTGGGCGGAAAGATTGTGTCTGGTGCCGACTTTTTCCTTGACCTGCTGGATTTTCCGACGGTCTTGCGCAGCTGCGACCTGGTCGTGACCGGCGAGGGCCGGATCGACAGCCAGACCGCCGAAGGAAAGCTCGCCGCCGCGGTCGCCCGGCGAAGCGACGGGGTGCCGGTGATCGCAGTGGTCGGACACTCCGTCCTAGCACGGGAGGATGCGGCGGCGCTTGGCCTGTCCGCGGTGCACGCGCTGACTGACTACAGCACCGATCCGGCCGCGGATCCGCGGTTGTCGGGGGAACTTCTTCGGCGGATCGCCCGAACTATCGAACTTCCGGGGCGCGAAAACCGTTAGACGAGCGCCGTCCGGCGTGGTCTGATGAAGACGAACTTCATCGTCGCGCGGACATCCAACCGAGAGACTGGCCTTTTGCCGACAACGCATCCTGCCCCGAATCCGGTGCTGGTCAGGCGCCTCCTGGCCGCTCAATTGCCCGAACTGGCAGGGCTCCCGCTGGCCCGGCTGGACCCGGCCGGGTCGGACAACGTCATCTACCGGCTCGGGACCGAGTTGTCCGTGCGCCTGCCGCGCGGCGAGTGGGCGGCGGGGCAACCGGAGAAGGAAGCCCGGTGGCTCCCCCGGCTCGCGCCGCGCCTGCCGTTGGCGATTCCCGAGCCGATCGCGCTCGGATCGCCGGGCGAAGGCTATCCATGGCACTGGTCCGTGTCGCGCTGGCTGCCGGGTTCGCCACCGGACATCGGCGGGCTCCCCTACCCGGACCAGACCGCAGCCGAACTGGCGCGCTTCGTGGCGGCTCTCCACCGGATCCCCGCCGACGCCGCGCTCGCCCCGGGGCCGCACAACGGTTTCATCGGCGCACCGCTTGCCCGCCGGGACGCCGAAACCCGGGTCGCGATCGCCGAGACCGCCGACGTTTTCGACAGCTCCGCCCACACCGCGATCTGGGACGCCGCACTCGCGGCACCGCCGTGGCCGCATCCGCCAGTGTGGGTGCACGGCGACCTGCATCCGGGCAACCTGCTGATGGCCGACGGGCGGGTCAGCGCCGTCCTCGACTTCGGCGGACTCGGCGTCGGCGATCCGGCGTGCGACGCGCTGATCGCATGGACTCTCCTCCCGGCTTCGGCACGCGAGATCTTCCGCGCCGAGTCGGGCTTCGACGAGGACACGTGGACTCGCGGGCGCGGCTACGCGCTGTGCACCGGGCTCAACGCCTACACCGCTTACGCGGCAACGAATCCCCGGGTGGCGGCGAGCACGCGACACCAGATCACCGAGACGGTCGCGGACTTCCAGCGCGACGGATTCCGTACCGCAGCTCCCCGATAACCGACAAATCCGGCGCGTGCCGCTGCTCCATTCGGATGATCGACAACTCCCTCGCCCGGCATCCGCCCCCGCTCGCACCTAGCCTCGACGGACCCGGCGGCCGCACACTGTCCCCGCGTCAGCGAGGCCCAGCTCCGCGGCCGGTTCCGACAACGTTGTCGGCGGGGGCGCGACCGCGGACGGCACGGCCGAACGAGAGGAAGATCGATCGATGGCTGATCGGATCACCGGGCAGGGCCAGGGAAACCCGGACACCCCGGGCGAGGCGACCCCGAACGAAGCGGCCGCGGGCACGACGACCCCTCGCGAGGGGACCGCGGGCGAGGCGGTCCCGGCGGAAGCAGCCGACCGCACGGTCGCTCCGGGCGACGCAACCCCGAGCGAAGCGACGGCGGGCACAACAGCACCCAGCTCCGGGACGGCAGGCACGACGACACCCGGTGCCGGAACAGCAGGCAAGGCGGTCCCAGCCGAGGAAACCGAACGCACAGCCATCCCACCCGAAGCGGCTCCCCGCACCACCACCCCAGCCGACGCGACCGGAGGCAAGACGACCGGGGCCGCGAGCGAAACGGCCCCAGTCGAAACCACACCCGAATCGAAGACCGGCCCCAAAAAGCTGCGTTCCCGCCACATCACCATGATCGCTCTCGGGGGCATCATCGGAGCCAGCCTCTTCGTCGGCTCCGGAAACGTAGTGCGCGCCGTCGGACCGGCAGCCGTCATTTCCTACCTCATCGGCGGGCTTCTCGTCTTTCTCGCGATGCGGATGCTCGGCGAGATGGCCGCGGCTCGGCCGGCGATCGGGTCGTTCATGGAGTACGCCCGGGTCGGGCTCGGCGAGTGGGCGGGGTATCTCGTCGGCTGGCTGTACTGGTACTACTGGATCGGCGTGATCGCGTTCGAAGCCGTCGTCGGCGGGTCGGTGCTCGGCGGGTGGTTCCCGGACGTGCCGCAGTGGGTGTTCTCCGTCGTGTTGCTGCTGTTCTTCACCACCACGAACCTGGTGTCCGCGCGGTCGTTCGGCGAGGTCGAGTACTGGCTGGCCAGCATCAAGGTCGCCGCGATCATCGTGTTCCTCGCGGTCGGCACGCTGTTCGCGTTCGGGCTCTGGCCGAAGGCGAGCTTCTCGATCCCGAACCTCTGGCAGCACGGCGGGTTCGCGCCCAACGGCTGGTGGCCGATCCTCAGCGGCGTCGCGATCGTGATTTTCTCCTACTTCGGCACCGAGATCGCGGTGATGGCCGCGGCCGAATCGGAGGATCCGGCGAAGGGCGTCCGGCAGGCGGTCAGCACGGTGATCTGGCGGATCCTGCTGTTCTTCGTCGGCGGGGTGCTGCTGATCGTCACCATCGTCCCCTGGAACCAGCTGCCGAATCCCAAGCAGGAGGGGCCGTTCGCGCACGCGTTCACGCTGTTCGGGCTCCCCGGCGCCGGGCTGGTGATGAACGCAGTCGTGCTCACCGCCGCCTGTTCGGTGCTCAACTCCGGGCTTTACTCCGCCGGCCGGATGTTCTCCGCGCTCGCCGAGAAACGGCTCGCGCCGCGTGTGGTGGCCAGGAAGAGCAAAGCCGGCGTGCCGGTCGTCGCGGTGGTGGCCTGCACAATCGGCGGGTACATCGCGGTCTTCGTCAACTTCGTCGCGCCCGACTCCGGCATCTTCGACTTCATCATGAACTCCGCGGGCCTGGTCGCGCTGTTCGTGTACTCGTTCATCGCGTTCACCCAGATGCGGATGCGGCAGAAGATGACGCCGGAGGAACGCGCCGGGCTGAAGCTCAAGATGTGGCTGCACCCGTGGCTCGGCATCCTGACCGTCCTCGGCGTCGTGGCGATCATCGTGGTCATGCTGCTGACCGACGACTCCGCCCGCACCCAGGTGTGGACGAGCATCGTGTCGCTGGCCGTGATCGCGGCGTTCTGGCCGCTGGTGCGGCGGGGATTGCGCAAGTCCGCGGCGAAGAAGGGCTGAGGGGAGCGGTCAGAGGGCGCTCCGGGAAAGCGCGTCTTAAGCTGTCGCGGTGGCTGCTCCGCAGGTGATCGCCGGGCGTTACCGGCTCGAGGAACGCCTCGGGGCCGGCGGGATGGGTGTCGTCTGGCGAGCCAGCGACCTCGAGCTGCGCCGGACGGTCGCGCTCAAGCGGTCGCTCGACGGCGACGAACCGCAGATCCGCCGCGAGGCCCGGCTCGGCGCGGCCCTGCAGCACCCGAACATCGTCGCGGTCTACGACTCCGTTTCGGACGGTGCCGACCGCTGGCTCGTCATGGAGTACCTCCCGGCGCGCAGCCTGGCCGAGATCGTGCACGCCGACGGCGTCCTGACCCCCGAGCGAGCCGCGGCGGTCGGCGTGCAGATCGCGGCCGCGCTCGCCGCGATGCACGCGCGCGGCATGGTGCATCGAGACCTCACTCCGGGCAACGTCCTGGTCGCCGACGACGGCACCGCCAAGCTCGCCGACCTCGGCATTTCCCGCGGCCACGAGGTCACGCTCACCGACAGCGCCCGTGTCGGCGGCACCGCCGGGTACCTCGCGCCGGAAGTCGCGAACGGCGAGGCGGCCACCGCCGCGTCGGACGTCTTCTCGCTCGGCGCGACGCTGTTCGCCGCCGTCGAGGGTGGTTCTCCTTGGGGCAGCGGGGAAAACGGTCCGTTCGCGCAGCTGCGCCGGGCCGCGGAGGGGACGCCCGAATCCCCGCGCAACGCTCGTGAGCTCGGGCCCGCGTTGCAGGCGATGCTCAGCCGCCAGCCGGAAAGACGGCCCACTGCGATCGAAGTCGAGGGGTTCCTGCGCGGTTCGCCGGTGCCGCGGGTGAAGAAATCCAAGCGGCCCGTGCTCATCGGCGCGGCGCTGGGCGCGGTCGTCCTTCTGGCCGCCGGGTTTCTCGTCTTCACCCGCGACGACGCGCCGCCCGCGAACGCCACCGCGGCACCGCCGTCGCCGGACCTCGTCGGCGACCCGCACACGGCCGACCCCTGTTCGCTGCTTTCGGTGAATTCCCTGAGCCAGTACGGAAAAGTCTTCCTCGAACCGAACCTCGGCACGTTCGCCCGCTGCGACCTGAACACGAGCCTGCCCGACGGCGGCGGCACGATCGTGACCAGCCTCGAGCTGTCCGAACCGGAGCAGTACCCGCAGGTGCCGCCGGTCCGGGGCAAGCTCGGCGAGATCCGGCGGCCGAATCCCGACGCCGGGAAGTGCCGCCGGTCCTTCACCCTGCCGGATCTCGCTGTTGTCACGGTGAGCTCCGTCCGCTCCGACAGCGCCGCCGCGCCGCAGCTGTGCGCGATGTCGGACGCGGTCGTCGGCGACGCCTACGCGCGCGTGGCCCGCGGCCCGATCGCCCGTCGCGCCGAGCCGTTCCAGCCGGGTTCGCTGGCGCGGACGGACGCCTGCACCTTGGTCGACGAGGCCACGCTGCGCCGGACCGTCGGGCCGGACTATCCGGTCGACCGGCATTTCGCGAACTGGGCCTGTTCCTGGGGCCACGACGCGAAGTCGGTCGACCTCTACTACGACCGGCAGTGGCCACTGGCGGAAGACCCGCCCGATGGACAGACGCGCACGACCGTCGGCGGCCGCGTCGCGTACGTCGATCCGCACGAAAGCGCCGGCGACACGTGCGACGTCACGGTCGTCTACCGCACGTACTCGCCGACGCTCCCGGCGCTGGAAGGGACACCGCAGCGGCGCGACGAGGTCGTGCTGGTCGAGATCACCGACGAAGCGAACAAAGGCAATTTGACCGCCATCTGCGACACCGCGAAGTCAGTCGCGGGGGTCGTCGCGACCCGGCTCCCCCGGTCCTAGCGTGCCGTGAGGGTTCCCCTCACGGCACGCTAGCCCACCGGGCACTGCAGCGACCTCCGCCAGATCGGGAAGTTGAAGTAGGTGTCCGGGAAGGTCTCCGGCTGGAACGTGTAGTGCCACCATTCCTCGGGCAGGTTCTTGAACCCGGCCCGCTGCAGCCCGTGCAGCAGGAGCATCCGGTTCGCCTTCTGCTTGCCGACGATCCGGGGATCGAGCGTGTGCGCGAGGGTGTCGAAGCAGTCGAAGCCGGTGCCCATGTCGAGCGAGTTGTCCGGGAACCGGTCGGCTTTCGGTCCGTAGCAAGGCTTCAGCGGTTCGCCGGGGTGGTACGGCCGCGTCGGGAGCGCGGGAAGGCGGACGAGCGTCAGGTCCACCGTGCTGCCCCGGCTGTGGCCGGACTTCGCCGCGATGTAGCCGTCCGCGAAGAGCCGGTCCTTCTCGACGCGCGGGTAGAACTCGGCTTTCATCCGCAGGTCGGACAGGTCCTCGGCCCAGCGCACGAAGTTGTCGACCGCGCGCTGCGGCCGGTAGCAGTCGTAGACCTTCAGCGTGTAGCCCTGGCGCAGGAACGACAGCTGCGCTTTGTGCAGCGCGACGGCGGCGTCCCGGGTCAGGATGCACATCGGCTGCCGGTAGCCGTCGACCGGCGCGCCGGTGAAGTTGTGCGGCGTGATGTAGCGGATTTCCTGCACGATGGTCGGATCGACGTCGCGCAGGGCGACGAACTCGGGCGGTGCCTTCGGCTCCGGTGCGGCCGGCGCCGGCGGGGCGGCGACGAGACAGGTCAGCAGGCTCATCGCGGCGACCGCCAGGCCGCGCATCATCTTTCCGCGCATAGCCCGCTTGCTTACCACAAGTTCACGCGCTGGTGTAGGCGTCATACACCTGCCGGTGCGCGGCCAGCGCGGTCTTCATCATCCTCGGCACGTCGGCGATCACGTTGCCGTGCGCGGGCGCGATCAGGTCGGCCGGACGGGTGGCCAGGAACTCGCCGATCTTGCCGAACGTGTCGGTGACGTCGACATATCGCGTCCAGTACAGCGCGCGGCCGGTGCCGTAGGCCGCCTGGTCGACGGTCGGCGCGGCGGGCATTTCCGTGGACAGCAAACGGCATTCGCCCGGGCGGTGGCCTGGTTCGTCGTCGCCCATCGAGGGCAGCGCCGGGACGTCGTGGACGAACGAGAAACCGTCCGACACATACAGGACGCGGTCTCCCGGGTCGTAGGCCCAGACGGTGTTCGGCAGGTCTTGGATGTACGCCTCGGCGAGTTCCAGTTGCCGGTCGCCTAGGTCCAGGCGGTCGCCGGGGGCGAGCGGGCGCAGGCGATGGGAGTACTCCGGGTAGTGCAGGTGGTAGTCGCGCACGTCGCCGACCACCTCGGCGCCGGGATAGCGGGCCAGGAGCGCCGGGAGGTTGCCCGCGTGCGGGAGTTCGGGGTGAGTCGGCAGGAGGTAGTCGAGGGAACGTCCGGCGAGGGCTTCGTCCAGTTGGGCTTCGATCAGCGGCCAGTGCCGCGGATCGCCGGTGTCGATCAGGACGGTGTGCGTCGAACCGGAAATCAGGTAGGCGGAGACGTGGTAGTGGACCGGCCCGTCGCTGGCCATCGCTTGCATGCAGCCGCCCAGCCAATGCGTGGCGGCGGCGATCCGGCGAGCGGTCATCGGACGATCTCCTTCAGCACAGCCTCGACGTGCGCGGCGACAGTTTCCTTGCCCAGCAACGGGAACCCGTGTCCCGGTGCGATGGTCTCCACTGGCTCGGCGGCGAAGACGGCGCGGAGGTCGTCCGACACCGGCGCGGTGTCCGCGTGGTCCAGCCAGGAAAACTTGACCCTCAGCTGCGCGGCGACGGCGGCCGGGTCCGGTGCTTCGTCGGCTTCGGTTCTGTTGTGGCAGAAGGCATCGGAGGTGAAGAGCGTCTGGCTCACCGGGTCGTACGGCCAGAGCGTCGGCAGCAAGCGCAGGCGCGGCGCGTGGATCCGCAGCGGGACGCCCGGGATCGGTTCCAGCTCCAGCGGACGGCCTTCTTCGACGGTGATCCGCTCGCGGGCCGCGTCCACGACCGGCACGGTGATGCCGCCGGTGTAGTGCACGGCGGTCACCGGGAAGGCCGCCTCGATCTCCGGGAGGTTGAGGCAACAGTCCATTTCGGTCCGGGTGAGCACCACCGCCAGCGGAGTGTTCGCGGGCAGCACTTCGCGCAGCTGCGCGACAATCCGCGCCGCGTGCGCGCGGACGCCGGTGTCGATCAGCACCGCGCCCGCCGCCGAGCGGATGAGGTAGCAGTTCAGCGGCTGCGTCCCGCGGACGCCGGCGGGAGCCCAGCTCACCCGTCCGTCCAGCGGGACCGAGCCGCCCAGCCGGAACACCCGGCCCTCTCGCAGTGCGGTCATGTACTTCAGTTTGTTGAAGTAGCATCACTATGTCAACGTCTTGTCCGGTTCCAGTCGCAACATACTGAAGAGCTTTTGATAAGATGACGCCGTTCGCACGATCCGCCCCGCGGGCGGACCGGCTCCCGGAGGAGAAGCAAAGATGGGATCCGCCCAATCCGAACCGCCCGCCGCGGAGGACAACCGCGACTACTGGGTGAACCACCTCGGCGCGACGCTCAGGGCCCGCCGCAGCGGCCGGTTCACCGTCGAGGAGCTGTCCGCGCGCTCGGGCGTCAGCGCGGGCCTGATCAGCCAGATCGAGCGCGGCATCGGCAATCCGTCGTTCGCCACGCTGCTGCGGCTGGCCAACGCGCTCGAGGTGCCGATGGCCGACATGTTCCTCGGCCAGCAGTCGCACGAGACCAAGGTGCTCGTGCGCCGCGAGGAGCGGCTGCGGATGGAACTGCCCGGCGACGGCATCGTGCAGGAGATGCTCGTCCCCAACACCGACCGCAAGCTCGGCGTGCTGGAAATGACCATCCCGCCCGGATTCCGCGGCGAGGACGTGCCGCATTCGCACCCCGGCGAGGAGGTCGTGGTGGTGCTGTCCGGAACGCTGCGCGCCACGATCGGCGGGCAGGCGTTCGTGCTCAACGAGGGCGACACGATGAGCTACGACTCCTCGACGCCGCACTGGTGGAGCAACGAGCACGAGGAGCCCGCGGTCATCCTGGCGATCTCCACTCCCCCGTCGCTCGGCCGCGTGCACTGATGCAGCCGGGCGAAACACGGCTCGGCCTGATCGTGCCGTCGTCGAACACGAACGCCGAACCGCTCACCGCGGCGATGCTGGCCGGCACCCGGACGACCGCGTTCGCTTCCCGCTTCCCGCTGCCCGCGGACCTGGACGCGGTGATCGACGCCGCCCTGGTCGGCCCCGCCGCGGATCTCCTCGCGGAGGCGGGGATTTCGGCGATCGCGTTCCACGGGACTTCCGGTTCGTGGCTCGGGCTGGACCACGACCGGGCACTGGCCGCCGGGTTGGCGGAACGGACCGGGGCGGCGGCCACCACGGCTTCGCTGGCGCTGGTGGCGGCGGTGGAAGCGTTGGGGGTCAAGAAGGTCGGGCTGGTCTTTCCCGGTCCTTCGTCCATTACGGACACTATCGCTTCCGAATACGGCGCGGCCGGGATCGAGGTCGTCTCGCGATCGGTGCCGTCGCGGCCGATGACGAATCCGGAGATCTCCGGGATGCCGTTCTCGGAGATCTCGGCACTGGTGTCGGCCGCGGCTTCCGATGCGGCGGAAGCGATCGTGTGCGTCGGGACGAATCTTCGGGCGGCGTATCTGGTGCCAGAGCTGGAATCCCGGCTCGGGGTGCCGATTGTGGACAGTGCGGCGGCGACCGTGTGGCAGTTGCTCGCCCTCGCCGGAGTGTCGGAGCGGCCTCAGGGCTGGGGCAGGTTGTTCGAGACGGATTCCAGCCAGTAACGGGCGATCTCGCCCCGCCGCGCCACCCACACGTCCCGCTCTGCAGCGTAGCGCAGGAACGTCCGCAACGCGTTCACATACCCGGGACGGCCGATCAATCGCGGGTGCAGCCCCACGCTCAGCACCGTCGCCCCTGGGCGGGGATCGTTCAGCAGCATCGCGAGCGAGTCGCACAGGTACGCGCCGAACGCGCGGCCGGTCCGAAACTGGCCTAACAGGCCCGAATCGTTCGTGTCCCCGGCATAGGGAACCACCGGCAGCGCACCGTCCACATAGGGCAGGTCGTCGCAGAAGCTGTTGGAGTCGTAGGAATATCCCTCCGCCGTGACTGCGGCACGGGTCCAGGGCGAGATGCCGTCGCGCGAGTACCAGCAGGCTGGGCGTTCGCCGGTCAGCTCCCGCAGGAGGGCCGTCGAGGACTGGATCTTGGCGAGTTCCTCCGACGGCGAGAGGTCGGTGTGCGTGTCCCACCGCAGGCCGTGGTTGGCGATCTCGTGGCCATCCGCCGCCAGCGCGGCCGCGATCGGCGGGGTGAGCGCGTGGGCGCAGCAGAACGCCGTCGCCGGAGCGTCGAACTCCCGCAACGCCCGCAGCACCCGCCAGAAACCCGCTCGCGCACCGTAGTCGAAGGCTGACTCCAGGCTCAGGTTCCGTTGTCCTGGGACAACCCGGTGCCGCTCCCAGTGCGCGCCCAGGTCGTCCACGACGTCGCCGTGGGCGGTTCGCCGTTCTGCGCCGTCCTCGATGTTGAGCACAATGGACACGGCGACCTTCCGGCCGCCCGGCCACGTGCCCGCGGGCGGCTCCGCCCCGTACCCGATGTAGTCGCGTTCGCTCACAGGGACATATTGAATACTCTTCTATTTGTTGAAGCAAGCTCGTAGACTCGTCCGGCATGCGGACCGTCATCACCGGGGGAACAGTCATCGCGGGGCCGGACGCGCTCGCGGCCACCGCCGTCACGCTCGACGGCGGCCACATCCAGGCCATCGACCCGCGCCCGCCCGAGGACGCCGACGTCCGGCTCGACGCCGCCGGATGCGTTGTCCTGCCTGGCTTGATCAACTGCCACACGCACGGCGTCACCCCCGGCCCGCTCTTCCCGAGCGGCGCGGCAGCACTGCCCGAGGACGGCTGGCTCGGCAACCTCGACCGGCACCTGCTCGCCGGCACCACGACCGTCCTCAATCTGTGCGGACTGGCCACAATGGACGAAGTCCGGACGGCGGACCGCGCGCACGCGGTGAAAGTCAAAGGCGCGACCACGCACACGCCAGCCGCCATAGCCGCCGCGCAAGCCGCCGACGGCGCGGGGCTGACCGAGGCGCATCTGACGACGTCGGTCGAGAAGCAACTCGCGGACGGCGCGGTCGCGATCGGCGAACTCGGCGGCGGGCAGACCATGGGCGGCGGCGGGCAAGACCTCCAATACCTCCCGGCCGCGATCCACCGCGAGACCGGCGTGACCATCTCCGCCGAGCAGGCGCGGGCGCTCAAGGAAGCCGTCCTCGGACCTCGTCTCGACAGCGATCTGGACGAGCCAGCGTTGAAGGCAGCGCTTGCGGCGGCAGGTCTGGCGGGATTCAGCTCGCAGACCGCAGCGAAGCTGGTCCGCGAGTCTGTGCTGCCGTCTTTCCACGCCGCGCTCGACGGGCTCCGGGAAGGCGTCGAGGCCGCTGCGAAGTACGGCGTGCCTGCGCTCGTGCACAGCGCCGCGGCCAGCGGAAAACCGCTCCTCGAACTCGCGCGGAAACAGCTCGGCGCGAGCGTGATCGCCACGCACAGCAACCATCCGTCCTACTCCCCCGACGAAGCCGTCGAGACCGCGTTAGCGCTGCAGTCTGAAGGCTGGCTGCTCGAGTGCTGCACATTCGACCTGCTGCACCGGCAGCACACAGTGCGTACCCGCGAGCACTGGGACCGGATGTTCGCCGAGACCGCGGTCGACCTCCTCGCCACCGACTACGGCTACCTCGGGCAGCACGATCCGCTCCTCTCCGGTGTCGCGGACCTGGTCGCCAGCGGACATCGCAGCCTGCCCGCCGCGGTAGCGCTGGCGAGCGCGAACGTCGCCGACGCCATCCCCGGCCTCGCCCCGAATTCCGGCCGATTACAGCCGGGAATGGCCGCGGACGTGGTGGTCGCCAGCGAGGATCTGCGCGAGGTGCGGCACGTGTTCGTCGACGGCATCCAGGTCGTCCGCGACGGCCGGCTCACCCTGGCGGCCCGCCGATGAACGACGCCGAACTCGCCGCCGTCGCCCAGCTCGTCGGAGAGGACGTGCTGGCGGAGGACCGCGCCGCATTGGAAGCCGCGCACGCCAATCTCGCCGGAGCGATCGAGCAACTGCGCGCGGTCTCCGGCGAACACCCCAGCGACTTCGACGTCAGGTGGACCCAGTGAAGTGGCAGTATGGGATCGAGGAAGCCGCCAGACGCATCGCGGCCCGCGAGCTGAGCGTGGTCGAGTATGTCAGCAGCGTGCTCGACCGCCTCGCCGAGACGGAACCTGAGGTATCAGCCTGGACCTACGTGGACCGGGAAGGTGCGCTGAGAGCCGCCCAGCAGGCCGACGTCGAGATAGCAGCGGGACAGCACCGAGGGCCGCTGCACGGCATCCCGTTCGGCGTCAAAGATGTCATCGACACCGCGGGTCTGCCGACCGAAGGCGGGTCGAAGGCCTATGCCGGGCGCGTCCCCGACCACGACGCGGCGACCGTGCGCACGCTGCGCGAGAACGGCGCGATCCTGCTCGGCAAGACCGTCACGCACGAAATCGCTTACGGGCAAAACTTTCCGCCCACCCGCAACCCGTGGGACCCGAGCCGCTACCAAGGCGGGTCGAGCGCCGGTTCCGGAGTCGCGGTCGCGGTCGGCTCGGCGCCGGGCTGCCTCGGGACCGACACCTCCGGCTCGGTGCGCAATCCCGCGTCGGTGAACAGCCTCGTCGGGATGCGGCCGACGACCGGCCTGATCGACGGCTCCGGGGTGATGAACCTCAGCGAGCAACTCGACCAGGTCGGCCCGATCGCGCGCACGACCGTCGACTGCGCCCTTTTGTTGCAGGGCCTGGTGAAAAGCCGCGCCGACCTCGGTCCGGAAGACATCGCCGCGGCAGTGCGCAGGCCGTTGAACCGGCCTCGCGTCGGCGTCGATTTCGCCGCCTGGCACGACTGGGGCGTTTCCACCGAAGTGCAGGCGGCGATCAAGGAAGCAGTGAATGTCCTGGCTTCCACCGGCGTCGAAATCGTCGACGTCAGCCTGCCGGAATTGAGCCTCGCGCTGCCGGTCACGCTCGTGTTGTGTTTAGCGGACGCGTTGCGGCTGCACGGTTCGGCACTTTCCGACCGGCCGGAGGATTTCGAACCCGGCACCCGCGTCATGCTCGAACTCGGTTGCGCCGTAACCGAAGAACACCTCACCCTCGCCCGCCGCGCGCGAGCACATCTGCGAGACCGCGTCCGCGCGACCTTCCTGGACGCCGATCTCACCGCGCTCGTCTCCCCGACACTGTCCGGAATTCCCCCGCGACTGAGCGATCTCTCGACCGATTTGACCCGCGAAAGCGACGAAGCCGACCTGTCGAGCGCACTGCTGCTGCTGGCCCCGGCGAACGTCTGCGGCCTGCCCGCGCTGAGCGTGCCCGGAGGGTTCGTCAACGGGCTCCCGGTCGGCCTGCACCTGCTCGGCCGCCCGTACGGGGACCTGGCGCTTTTCCGTTTGGCGCAGCACTATGAAACCGCCGTGGCCCGCCCCGTGCAGGCCACGCTCCGAAGTGGACGGTGAACCCCTCATGACCTCGCTTCCGCCCTGGACAGAGCCTTCTTCAATATGTAACAGTGACCCAATGCATAGTGAAGGTCCGGCATGACCGCGGCGGCCGTCGGCACCGGCCGGGTCCGGTCCGCGCGACGGCGGTCCGGACGCCGGTTCCGCAACGCGGGCGTGCTCGCCGCGCTCGCCTTCCTCGCCGGCCTGTGGGTCGTCGCGGCGTTCGTGCCGCTCCCCCACAGCGCCACGGTGCCGGACGTGTCGGCGATCGCCGCCGCGCCGAGCGCGGCGCATCCGTTCGGCGCCGACATCAGCGGGTTCGACGTCTTCTCCCGCACCATCACCGCCGCCGCGAGCGATTTGCCGATCGCGGTGTTCGGGTCGCTGCTGTCGCTCGCGATCGGCGTCCCGATCGGACTGTTCACCACGACCGGCCGGATCGGCGAAGCGTGCATGCGCGTGGTGGACGCGTTTTCCGCGCTGCCGGTCATCGTCCTCGCCGTGGTCGCCATCCAGTTGCTCGGCGGCGGCTTGCTCGACGTCATCGGCGCGATCGCGGTCGTCAACATCCCGCGCTTCGCCCGGCTCACCCGCGCCGAGGCGGTGGCGCTGCGGCAGGCCCGGTTCGTGGAAGCCGCGGTGGCGATCGGCTGTTCCCCGTTGCGGGTCGCGCTCAACCACGTGTTCCGCAACGCCTACGGCGTCGTGCTGGTGCAGGCGATCTTGGCCGCCGCCAACGCGATCGGCGTCATCGCGGCGCTGAACTTCCTCGGCGTCGGCGTGCACCCGCCGCAGCCCACGTGGGGTTCGATGATCCACGACGGCGCGTCGATGCTGGTCGAAGGACAATGGTGGGCCGCGATTTTCCCGACGGTCGCGATCTTCCTCGTCGTCTCGTCCCTGACCGTCATCGCCGACTGGTTCGAGAACCGCGTCGAAGGAGGGACGAAAGCATGAGCGAAGTGCTGTCAGTCCAGGGGCTGGAAGTCGAATTCCCGGTGCCCGGCGGCGCGTTCCGCGTGCTCGACGACGTGTCGTTCTCCGTGCGGGACAACGAGATCGTCGGCGTCGTCGGCGAATCCGGATCCGGCAAGTCCACCACCGTCCGGTCGGTGATCCAGCTGCACAAACCGGCCCGGATCACCGGCGGCAGCGTCGTGTTCACCGGCCGCGAACTGCATCGGGCCGCGCCGAAAGAACTGCGCCGGATCCGCGGCCGCGAGATCGGTTTCGTCGCGCAAAGCCCGTTCGACGCCTTGAATCCCGTGCTGCGGATCGGCAAGCAGTTCGAGAACGTCATCCGGGCGCACGAACGCGCGAGCCGCGGCGAGATCCGCGCCCGCGCGCTCGAATTGCTGGCCTCCACCGGAATCCCCGACCCGGCGCGCACGCTCGACGGCTTCCCGCACGAACTCAGCGGCGGCATGGCCCAGCGCACCGTGATCGCGCTGGCGCTCAGCCTCGGGCCGCGCCTGCTCATCGCCGACGAACCGACGACTGCGCTCGACCTGACCGTGCAGCGGCAGGTGCTCGACCTGATCCGCGGCCTGGTCCGGGAAGGCCAGCGGTCGATGCTGCTCGTGACCCACGATCTCGGCGTCGTGGCCAACTACTGCGACCGCGTCGTGGTGATGTACTCCGGGCGGGTCGTGGAAGTCGGCGACGTCGCGACGGTCTTCGGCGACCCGCGCCACCCCTACACTCGCACGCTGCTGGACGCGGCGACCACCGACATCCGCGCCGCCGCCCCGAAATCCGCCCCGGCGAAGCGGGAAACCGCGCCGGGCTGCAACTTCGCCCACCGCTGCCCGCGCGCCGACGGCAGGTGCGCCGAGGAACGTCCCCCGCTCACCGTGACGGACCCGGGCCACGGCTTCGGGTGCCACCACCCGCTTTCGATCGAGGTGACCACCAGTGCCGGTACTAGTCGCTGAAGACCTGCGCCGCACGTTCCCCGGCCCCGGCGGCAGCAAGGTCTGCGCCGTCGACGGAGTCGACCTGGCCGTCGCCGAGGGCGAAACCCTCGGCCTGATCGGCGAAAGCGGGTCCGGGAAGTCCACTTTGGGCAGGCTGCTCGTGCGCCTGCTCGACGCCGACCGCGGCACCGTCACGCTCGACGGCCACGAGCTGACCAGCCTGCGCGGGGCCCGGCTTCGCCGAAGCCGCCGCGACTTCCAGATCGTGTTCCAGGAGCCGTTCGCCTCGCTCAACCCGCGGCTGAAGGTCGGCGCGATCGTCGAGGAACCATTGCTGGTCAACGGAAAGTCCGGCACCAAAGCCGAACGGCGGCAACGCGTCCTGGACACGCTCGCCGACGTCGGCCTCTCCGAGGAGCACTACGACCGCCGCCCGGCCGACCTCAGCGGCGGCCAGCAGCAACGCGTCGGCATCGCCCGCGCCCTCGTCACCGGCCCGCGGTTCGTGGTGCTGGACGAGCCGACGTCCTCTTTGGACTTAACAGTTCGCGCCGAGGTCTTGCAACTGCTCGCCCGGTTGCAACACGACCGCGGACTGACCTTCCTGTTCATCTCCCACGACATCCACACCGTCCGGCGGCTGTGCTCGCGCACCGCGGTGATGTATCTGGGCCGGATCGTGGAAATCGGCCCCACCGAGTCCGTGCTCGCGCACCCGCAGCATCCCTACACCAAGGCGTTGCTGTCCGCGGCGCTGCCGGTCGACCCCGGACACCGGCTGCCGCACCTGCCGCTGGCCGGAGACCCGCCGAAACCGACCGCCCATCGCGTCGGGTGTGCGCTGGTGGGCCGCTGTCCTATCGCGACCGACGAATGCGCCACCACCGAAGTTCCGCTGCGTCCGGTCGCCGCCGCGCACGAGGTGGCTTGTCTGCACGCGGGCCAAGATCTCGGCATTGAAGCGAAGGAAGCGCAAGCATGATCGTCTTCGTGCTCCGCCGGCTGGCCGCCGGTGTCGGAATGCTGGTCCTGCTGATCGCGCTGAGCTTCGGCCTCGTGTCGATGATCCCCGGCGACCCGGCCGTCACCATGCTCGGCGACGCGGCCACGCCGGACCAGATCGCGCACGTCCACGAACAACTCGGCCTCGACAAGCCGTTGCCGGTGCGCTTCTGGGACTACCTGGTCCAGGTGCTGCACGGCGACCTCGGCACGTCGTACTTCACCGGCGCGCCGATCACCCACGAACTGCTCACCCGGTTGCCGAACACCCTGGTGATCCTGGTGCCCGGCCTGCTGCTCGCGGTCGTCCTCGGCACCGCGATGGGCACCGCCGCCGCGTACCTGCGCGGCCGCCCGGCCGACCGCGGGCTGACCTGGGCGTCGTCGCTGATCCTCGCGGTGCCGGAGTTCGCGCTGGGGCTCGTGCTGGTCTACGTCTTCTACCAGCTCCTGCACCTGGCTCCGGCCCCGCTCGGCATGGTCGACCCGACCGCGCCGATCCCGCCGGTCCAAACGGGTTCGGTCACGCTGGACGCCCTGCTGTCCGGCTCGTGGCCGACGCTCGGCTCGATCTTCTCGCACGCCGCGCTGCCGATCCTGACGCTCGGGATCTTCTTCGCCGCGTACTTCGCGAAGACTGTGCGCACTGGGCTGAGCCAATCGCTGCGGAGCGCACAGGTGGAGTTCGCACGGGCGTGCGGGCTGAGCGAGTTCCGCGTGTACCGCTACGCGATGGCGGATATCAGGCGCTCGCTGCTGACGTATTTGGTGATCCTCTTCGGTGCTTCCCTGAGCGGCGCGGCGATTCTGGAGAGCGTGTTCGCCTGGCCGGGGATCGGCGGGTGGTCGCTGGACGGCGTGCTGAAGGGCGATATCCCGGTGATCCAAGGCTTCGTCCTGGTGCTCGGGACGGCGACACTCGGTGCGTACCTGGTGCTCGACATCGTGACGATGCTGATGGATCCCCGGGTGCGAAGCAAAGCCCGCACCCGGGGCAAAGCCGTCAAACCAGCCGCGGCCTGATCAGTAGTCCCACACCGTCGGCACGAACCGGAACGCGTTCCCGGCCACCGCCACATGGCACACCGACGGGAACGGCAGATGAGTGGCCACCAGCTGCTCGCCACTCGCCGCCAGCTCCGTCAAGAGCCGGACCCGGACCCGCGCCGACTCCTCGGGATCGTGCTCGAACCCGTTGTACCACTCAGGATTGTCGAACCCGGGCTGGAACACCGCGTCCCCGGCGAAGATCAAGCGGTCCCCGCCGGACTCCAGCCGGACGATGCTGTGGCCGGGAGTGTGCCCGCCGGTGCGGCAGATCCGCACTCCCGGCACCACCTCGTGCTCCGTCTCGAACGGCCGCAGCTGGCCGCGGTACACGTCCAGGAACCGGGTGGCCGTCGTGCGCAGCACCTCCGGGATCGGCTCCGGCATCACCGTCCGCGAGAAATCGGGGGCCTGCCAGAACTCCGCCTCCGCCGACGCCAAGTGAACCCGCACGTCCTCGCGCAGACGGCCGCGGAGACCCTCGACAAGCAAGCCGCCGATGTGGTCCATGTGCAGGTGGGTGAGCACCACGTCGGTCACCGACGCCGGGTCGATTCCGGCCGCGACGAGCCGCGTCGCCAGTTGGCCGGCGCGCGGGAAGCCCGGGAATTCGGTGCCCAGTCCGGAATCGATCAGCACCGTCCGGCCGCCGCTGCGCACGACGGCGACGTTCAGCGGCCAGTCGATCATCTCCGGCGGCAGGAACATTTCGCGGAGCCACGCGGCCAGATCGGCCCGGTCGGCATTGGTGGCCAGCGTTTCGGCGGTGATCGGCAGCACGCCGTCGCTGATCACCAGCACCTCGATGTCGCCGACCTTCAGCGCGTACCGCGAAGGAACCGCCTCGTCGAGACGGGCGGAAGGGGCCAAGCTCATGGATTCTCCTCGGGGAGTAGGCCAGGTCGTCGGCTAAGACCGGACCGGCCCCGAGTTTGTGACAAGCCCGCGAGAGAAAGGCGGGGGGGGGCCCCGGCCCCCCCCGGGGCGCAGGGGCGGGGGGGCCGGCGGGGGGCCCGCGCCCCCCCCCGGACGCCCGCAGGTTAAAAAAAAAAAAAAA